>JASFJF010000517.1:0-3006 GCA_050122255.1 Desulfobacterales bacterium | reverse complement strand
TGGCCAAAAATTAAAATTCATTGATAATGCCCAAATACCTGCTCTGCGGGGTCAGAAAATAACATGCCCGCTTTGTAAGTTTGACTGAATTGTAACACAGGCCCCGACAAAAATATGAGGGTTCGGGAATCGGTTCATATTGAACAATAAAGGAATCCGCAAACAGCTTTCGGGTAAAAAAAGGTGGATTTGGGGGGCATGGTGCAGCCGCATTGGCAGACGCGTTTTACGTCTTCGATGCGAACATCATTGGTGATGATCGCCATCTGTGCTTTGCCCTTCATAGCGGCGGTCATACATTTTGTAAAGTTTCTCTCATATTCAATTTTGTCGGACGTCGTTTGTATTTTTCCCGGGATTTTAAGGATCTCCTCGATGATAAAATAATGCGCTACTGTCAGATCCAGTTGCTTTATCTGTTCCGGGAAATTCCATCTTAACTTCGGGAAGGCTTCGGGCTTTAACTGTACAACGTAGGCATTTTCCGAAAAAATAAGCCCGTATGTCCATGGCTTGCCCGTAATAACTTCGTTTATCTCGCCCGGATCCGCCACCGGTTTAATCTTAAAATGTTTTTCAAATTTTTTCATAATGGCGGTTTCGTCAAAATTTTCCAGCCCCTTGATCAGGCGATGGGTGGGCAGGATACGCAGGTCATTTGCTTCGGTATTGGTCAACCACATCAGGTGATAATTATAGCCTTCATTGCCCGTATGGGCTGGATTGTCGGCCATTTGCCGCTTCATATACGCTAGCGAACCGGCATAGCGGTGATGGCCATCTGCCAAAATGACCTGCTCGCCTTTCAGGCGCTCTAAAAATTTAGCAATAATGGCCTCGTCCTGGATAATCCCCATGACATCAATGACGCCCTGGTAATCCTCTGTCCTGCAGATCGGGTGCTCGATGCAGGCATCCATATGAGGTTCCAGTTCAAATGAAGCATCCGTATAGAGGCCGTGGGTCGGGCTGGTGTTCAGCCGGGTTTCCGCCAGCAACTCGAGCTGCCCATCGACAGCATCATCCATTACGCTTTCGTGCCGTAAAATAATGCTATCTTGCCAGTCATGAACTCTGATCTTGCAGATAAACCCCTTGCGGCAATACGGCTCAGGATCAGATGGTAGTGAAAAATATTGATAATAGACGTAGATGGCGGGCACGTTATCTTGAAGGATAACTTTATTGCGTTTCCACTCCGCTAAGGCAGCAGCAGCTTTTTTAGCCGGTTGTTTCCCCCGGGGGATGGACAGATGGATGCTGTTCAACGAATTGCCGTAAAGCGAATTCCGCTGTTTTTCAGAAGCAACGTCAAACAGTGGCGAGGTGAGCTCGCCGATGTTTTCCAACAAAGATGGTCGATAGCGCCATGCTCTGAAGGGTTTTATTTCAGCCATGATTCGAAAAACTCCGGATTGAGAATCGTCGTCAATAAGCGCCTGGAAACGGTTGCCATTATACGTGCTAATGCGGTTGCATTCAAGCATCAAAATCCTTCTTTCAGACTGTTGCTGGTTTGTTTGAAATTTGATGCGACCACCAAAAGCCGCAAACCAGCGCAAAAGAGGTTTTGAAATGGCTTCTAGCGTAAAGATACGTGAAATAGGCAAACAAAGTAAAATGGATTAAAGGTAAGTAAAAAAAAGCAGGGTAGATTTTACCCTGCTGATTCGCGCTATAACACCAAATCCTTATCAGGATAAGTCCCTGTAAGCCGCTCTTAGGTCCATCACTGCTCTTCTCTGGACATAAGAGAGCCTGCGGCGATCAAATCCACTGCGGCGTTCGGTGCGAACTCTTCTTTCCGGTCCCAAATAAATTTCATTTTTCTGCCGGCGATCAATGCCTGACCGAGTCCCCCAATTGTCATGAAAGTACTTAATGGCCGGGACTGCTTCGCGAATCGGCTTCAGTATCGCTTCCATTATTTCACCACCTAGCGGCTGTTCAACCGTTAAATTTTTACTTCCTTTTCTTGACTAGCCTAGTAATTTTGAGGGAGAATTCGAGATGGGAGAGTATAAATGGCTTTTGTCCGCTGATCTTTCATTACCGGACTTTGAAGGGCGACGCAACTATTTTTTTGATTTATTTAATAAATTAAAATGAAGTCACTATAATCAAATTTAAGTAAATCATATGACGCCACAAATAATAATTTAAATTCATCGTATTCGGCAAATGCTCAAAGGCGGATGCCCGAAGGGTAATGGCTGAATGTCAGATAGTCGATTTTCTAGACGTTATTAAATTCAATCAGCGCCCAACCCTGAAAGTTTTGCTATTTCACCCATCATACGACCAACAACTGCTTCGGCAGCCGAAGCCTGGCCTGCGTGGTATGCCGTGCCGAATTTTATGCAAACGCCGGTTCGCCGACCGCCGGCCGTATAAGTGATGCCGACCGGTATTACAGGCAACTCCAGGCGCGACAGCACGAACTTGACCATCCCGATCTGGCCGGGCCCCATTTTATCGCGATAGTAGGTACCTTCCGGGAAAATTACAATGCCTTCGCCCTTTTGAAGGAAGGCAATGGTGGCCTGTAAAAACCCCCGGCTTTCGAGAGGGCGTTGCCGATTAAGGGGGATGCCGCCCAGAGCGGAAATGAACCAATTACACATTGAATTTTTGAAAAGTTCATATTTGGCGATATAATAAAGCGGCCGGGGCGTTGCCAGGCCCAGCAGCGGGATATCCTCCCAGCGCTGGTGTTTGACTAACAGGATAAATGCGCTGTCTTCGGGTAAATTTATGACGCCGCGGGCTTCGAGGCGAAAAAAAGGCCAGAGGAATAAGCGAGTCAAAAACCTGAAAACCCGGAAAAAGCCTTCCTTTCGGCCAACCGGGTGCCGCCGGTTGGGTTTTTGGTGCAGCGGCGATTTGTTCATAGCAACGGTACCGCTCCTTTCTGCTTTTGTTCGCTAGGCAATCGGAGTTCAACATCGCAAAGGCAATAATCGGCAAATGCATATCAGATACGGGTAAAGGATAGCAAGTGCTTCG
>JASFJF010000516.1:0-3013 GCA_050122255.1 Desulfobacterales bacterium | reverse complement strand
GCCCTGGGCATTTGTCAGATAATCGCCTTCGATCTGCTGCTCGCCGGTGGAGGCATTGCGGGTCATGGCCACCCCGGTAGCGCTGGAATTGCCCATATTGCCGAAGACCATGGTGACGATGTTCACCGCTGTGCCCATATCATGGGCGATGCCGGCGGCATTGCGATAGTCAATAGCGCGCTTGCCGTTCCAGCTTTTAAAGACCGCCTCGGTGGCCTTGCGCAATTGAACCAGCGGATCGGCCGGGAAATCGCCATGCGTACGTTGTTTGAATATCTTTTTAAATTTTTCGGCAATAGCCTGCCAATCATCAGCCGTCAATTCAGCATCGCTGCTGACGCCCGCTTTGCGGCGCACATGGGTAATGACTTCTTCAAAGGGCTCGTCGGGAATACCCATAACCACACTGCCAAACATCTGCACCAACCGTCGATAGGCATCGTAGACAAAACGCTCATCACCGGTTAATTTGATCATCCCTTTGAGCGTGTCATCGTTGAGCCCGATATTCAGAACCGTATCCATCATACCGGGCATGGAAAACTTGCCCCCCGAGCGGCAGGAGACCAGTAAGGGATTTTGGGCGTCGCCAAATTTCTTGCCGGTGGCCGACTCGATTTTTTCCATGGCCTCCAGCACCTGCTCCCACATACCGGCAGGAAAACTTTCACCGGCGGCCAGGTAAGCATTACAGGCTTCAGTGGTCACGGTAAAACCGGGCGGCACCGGTATGCCAATTCGCACCATTTCGGCCAGGTTGGCGCCTTTGCCGCCCAACAGCCCGCGTACCGCTTCCCACTCACCGCCGACATAGTTTTCAGCCTGATCGACCTCGTCAAAATCATAAACCCATTTGCTTGCGCTGCTCATCTTGCATATCCTCCTGTTAAGAAGCGACATTTACAAAATCGCAAATCTGACACCTGATTGATAAAAGCCATTAACCCAGATTGAAGTCAAGCATTTTCTTGGCATTTCAATCCGTTGTTAAAAAGAACCTTCAGAGGTTTCTCTTGATCTCTTCGGATTCGCGTATTAAATTTGGTCTAAATAAAAATAATGCCACGTAAAGATGGAGCATAAACATGGAGAACTGGGAAAAGCAACTCTCGTGTGCAAAAGAATGCAGTCATTGTAACAGTCTACTAACGAACAAGGAACGCCGAATCTTATCCGTCGTCGACCATCAGCCCATTTGCCTGGCCTGTAAAAAAGAAGAAGAAAAGAAACCGGACTACGAAAATGCTTCAAGAAAGATGATGGCCGAGTGCATGGAACAAACCGGCAGACCCTATGGAGATACGGCCAGCTTTTGCTTTCATCATTTTATCCCATTCAAATGCACCTAGCCTTACTGAAAAAAAAGTAATGAAAAAAAGGCGGCTTACAAACGGGAATCGTAAGTCGATAGGCATCTGTATGGTGATGGTAACCATCAGCGTTTAACTTTAGCCCAAAGTCAGCCGGGACAAATGCCCCGGCCGCTGATACGGAAAAATAATCCAAATCGCTTGAAATTACGTTTATACCCCCCTGCGCCCCACCTAAAAAGCTATTGCTTGACAATCATCGCCATATCGATAGATAACCGACAAAAACCACCAATTGTGTTGACTGAAGCATTTGAGAGGTAAACCTATGGCACAACTTCTTTCAGACCGCAGAGACATTGACTTTGTTCTTTATGAACAATTACAGATTGAAGACATTGTAAAATCAGAAAGATACAACGACCTGAACCGCAAAATGTTTGACATGGTTATCTCCGAGGCTCGCAATCTGGGCGTCAAAGAAATTTTGCCGACATACGCCGAAGGCGACCGAGAAGGTGTCCAATTTAAAGATGGCCGGGTGACTGTGCCGCAGTGCTTTCATCGTCCGTACAAGCTATTTGTAGAGGGTGAATGGATTGCCATGGCTGAGGACCCTGAAGTCGGCGGCCAAGGATTTCCCTGGATCATCCGCCAGGCGGCTTTCGAGTATATCATCGGCGCAAATTTTGCAATCGCCGGCTTCGGCAATCTTGGCCACGGCACAGCCAAAATGATCGAACTTTTCGGAACCCCCCAGCAAAAGGAGTTGTTCTTAGAAAAGGTCTATTCCGGCCAGTGGGGCGGCACCATGCTGCTTACCGAACCAGATGCCGGCTCTGATGTGGGTGCCCTGGCTACCACGGCGGTAAAAAATCCGGATGGGACCTATTCTATAACGGGCAACAAGATCTGTATTACCTGTGGCGAGCATGACCTAACCGAAAATATCATTCATCCGGTTTTAGCCCGCATCGAAGGCGCCCCACCGGGAACCAAAGGAATTTCATTGTTTATCGTGCCTAAAATCTGGGTCAACGTTGACGGCAGCCTAGGCGAGCCCAATGACATCGTCTGCAGCGGTGTGGAAGAAAAAATGGGTATCCACGGCAGCCCGACCTGCAGTATGGCGCTGGGCGGCAAAGGCAAATGCCGCGGCCTTTTGCTCGGCGAGGAAAACAAAGGTCTGATGGTCATGTTCCACATGATGAATGAGGCCCGCCTGGATGTCGGCACACAGGGTTTTTTGCACGCTTCAGCAGCATACCTGTATTCGGTCAACTACGCCCGTGATCGCTTGCAGGGCAAGGATGTCGCAACCGGCAAAGATCCGGAAGCGCCCCAGGTGCCGATTATCCGCCATCCGGATGTCAGACGCATGCTGTTGCAAATGAAAGCCTATGTGGATGGCATGCGCAGCTTTGTTTATTATGTCGCCTATTGTTTTGACAAAAAAAGAACCGCCAAAACCAAAAAAGAAAAGGAACGTTACAGTGACTTTATAGAGTTACTGACACCGGTTATTAAAGCATACTGCAGTGAACGCGGGCAGTCTGTCTGCGAACAGGCCATTCAGATACATGGCGGCTACGGCTACACTAAAGACTATCCGGTCGAACAGCTTTACCGCGATTGCAAGATCACCAGTATCTATGAAGGGACCAATGGAATACAGGCCATGGATTTGCTGGTACGCAAGCTGG
>JASFJF010000515.1:0-3013 GCA_050122255.1 Desulfobacterales bacterium | reverse complement strand
TGGTTCGCGTTCTGCGGTCTCACCCAGATGCCATTTACCATAGTAAGCGGTGGCATATCCAGCGCCTTTCAGAACCTCGGCGATCGTGACTTCCATCAGATGCAGGCCGCCTGGCTGACCCGGCATAACCAGACCATCCGTTCCGGAGCGGATCGGCATACGACCGGTCATAAAGGCGGCGCGGCTGGGTGTACAGTTTGGCTCAACTTGGAAGTCCTGGAACAGCACCCCTTCACGAGCAAGCTGATCAACCCTTGGCGTCCGAGCGCGCAAACCGCCATAGGCACCCAAGTCACCGTAGCCCAGGTTGTCGGTCATGATTACCACGATATTGGGTTTATCTTGCGCCCACAACAACGGGGCTGCCAAAAAAACACATAGAACTAAGATTAGCGTTGTAGTGTAAATGGCTTTGATCTTCATGTTGAGTCTCCATTCTGTTGTTCTTGACCAGGATGACAGCTAAAAAGTGATTACGCGGAGTCCGATATCATCGCTTCGTTATTTTGCATCATTCATAAACGAATCTAAAAATTATAGCAATAATCCGAATTGTAACATACGAGCCTGACGATAAACTTAGGAGGGATTCAAACTTTGTTGTGAGTTTGATTTTCTAATTTAATTTGAATTTGCTCCCAAATTTTTCTCGATAAGGTTTAACATATTGTGCCCGATTCGGTTAGTGGGATGTCGCGCCACCATTTCTTTTGCAATACTTTTGGCTTGCTGCATTTTATTTCGCTTTAAATAAAAATCGGCGAGCGCATAAAGATAGTCTAAATTATCCGGTTCCAGCTCCTTGGCTTTGAGCAAGGATACCTCTGCCTCTGAATCTTGTTTTAGATATTGCAGCAACAAGCCAAGATTATAGTGGACTCTGTCTCTATCGGGCATGCCTTCAGCTGCCTGTTTTAAATATTTGGCAGCTTCAGCATACTTCTTTTCTTCCGCCAGCAATAATCCAAGAGAATAGTGAGCTTCATACATTTGAAGATGAGACGCGACAACTTCACGAAGCTGCGTTTCGGCCTCCTCATTCTTGTCCATTTGATTGTACAGCATGGCCAGGTTGACTTTGGCCGGATAAAATAGCTTATCGATTTTAATCGCAGCCTGGTAGTTTTTAACGGCTTTTTCGGGCTGTTTTAGGGCGACATAAAGATTTGCCAGATTGTAGCGGCCAAAAGCGAAGTCAGCCGAATATTCCATTGACTTTTGATATTCGACCAGGGAGGCCTGAAAAACCTGTTTCTGGTTGCTGTCTAATTGTGGCTCGGAAATTTCAGTCATACGTCGGGCAGACTCTATACGCACGGCCTTGACCGGATCGTAAAGCATGGCTGTCAGCAGCTCAGTTTGACGTTTGGAATCAGATATATTTAAGTGATCGACAGCCGTCCGTCGAATCAGGGCTTCATCATCCATCAGTGCCAATTCATATGCTCGGCTGGTTTCTTTGCCGGGGTATGCTGCCAGAAGCGAAAGTGCAGTCGAACGCACAATTACTGGATAAAGTGGATCTGCGGCCAGTTTGATGAGATTCTGATGTGCAACGGGTGATCTGTTTCGTCCTTCATCAATGATCATGCCGTAATGAGCCCTGCGGCCGGGGCCATACCATTTGGTTATATATTCGTTGGACCATTGATCGGTTTTATCAACGTGGCAGCGGTTGCAGGCATTAGGTGTACCCAGTTTGATGCTCAAATCAGGCCTCGGTAAACGAAAACTGTGGTCAGCGCGGTAATCAATCACCATATAAGGTCGCTCTGGCATATGGCACTGGATGCATTCTGCCCCGGTCCCCACTTCAAACAGAACCTTACCTTCCGATGATTTAATCGGCTCCCCTTTTTCCCCTTTTTTCTTGTGGAAGTGGTGCGCTTTGGTGTCATAAATGCTGGCCCGGTGGCACTGTAAACAAAGCGCGTTGCCCTCTTTGACCTTTTTTATGCTGTGCACATCATGACAATCACTGCAGCGCACGTTACGGCTATACATCTTGCTCTGCGTAAAAGAGCCGTAAACATAAACCTCTTCTAAAATCTGACCATCGGTAAAATAAAGCTCCGGCGTCAGCAGGCTGGGCAGCAGGCTGTCGAGCAGATCCGGTTCAGCATGCGTGTAATCTCCCAGAATTGCGCGCCGGGAATGACAGGGAGCGCACAGCTCTACCTGTTGGCGCGAATCCATGCCTTTTGTTTTGACTACCAGGTCATAATCGCCGGTTTGAGGGCGGGCCATCTCCGGCAGCTCAGCCCATTCCACATGACGGGACCCAGGTCCATGACAGGCCTCACAGCTGACATCGATTTCCGACCAGGTGGTGTTATATGAATCGCTTTCAATGTCGTAATTCTTTTTCAGGTTCGTGGAATGGCACTCGGCACACATCCCATTCCAGTTCTGGCCGGCATTGGTCCAGTACAACCAATCTTTGGGATCAATGGGATCATCCGGATACAGGTGATACCATTCTTCTTTTTCCACATCCCATGCGATGGGCAGACATTGTAGGCGGCCACCTGCAAAGGGCACCAGATATTGCTGCAACGGATACCATCCGAATGTATGGGTGACTTCAAACTCGCCCATTTTACCATCAGGACCTTGGGTGTGAGCAAAAAATTTATTATTTTTGCGATAAAATCGGCTGGTGGCGCCGTGAAATTCGACAACCGCATTGTCAAAATCGCCCAGCACGGTGGCATCACTGGCAACATCCATGGCGCGGTCGTGATGGGAATTTTGCCACTTGTCGTATTCGGCCCTGTGGCAATCCATGCATTTTTTGCTGCTGACAAAAGTGGCGGCAGGCCGGGACACACTCGGACGGCGGAAATATTTTTCCTTCAGCATGTAGGCCGGAACGGAGAGAACGATGATAAGCGTTGCAATAAGTCCGGCTATTTTCCAGTGAGTCATATAATTTACCACAGAGTCCAGAGACAGGGATAATTTAGATGTGTTCCGTATACCGTGTACCTTGAGCCTTAGGCCTTTTTCTTAG
>JASFJF010000514.1:0-3016 GCA_050122255.1 Desulfobacterales bacterium | reverse complement strand
AAACCCGGACGCCCATGCTGTTAATGTAATCCAAAAATTCCAGATCGAAGATGATTACATCCGGCATTTCTTTTAAGACCGCATCAACGGTTGACTCTAAAATCTGGTAGGTGTTCCCATCCAGGGAACCAATCGGAGATACGGTGAAAACGCCGGGCCGGGTCTCGCTTGAATTGACTTTAAGCGCCATGCAGACTCCTTTCATTGGGTGATGGAGTTATAAGATTTCGGATTCAGAAAGCATGAAAAGCATGAAGGTCTGGATTTTGAATCTGCAATCCGCAATCTAGAATCCGCAATAAATTTTACTCCAGTACTCCAGTACTCCGGTCTAATATTTTATATTTGAATTCTGTTTTTTTGCTACACTGCCTTAATCATGAGCTTGCATGATGTCGTCGCTGATATTTCATTTCCGCGATCGATTTAAGAAAACCCCCTCCAGCATTCATCTCAGCCCCCTTTAAACCACCTCTTAAACAGCGCCTTCAACGAGAGCTGCTCCATAAACGACGTTTCTTCGGGCTCCCTGACTGGTTTATCGGCCGGCCACCACTGCACGGGATCAAACGAAAAAGACAGGCAGAACTCCAGCGCCGGTATCAATTTTTCTTCAATCACGACATTTTGGCGTTCATCCATTTTGCCCAGGTGCACACTTACCTCTTCGACATACCATTCCGGAATTTTTTCCAGGGAATCTAAAGAGACCTTAACGATTTTTTGCATCTCTTTTCCCAAATAGGGTTTCAAAGAGGCCTCATTAAGATTGTCAAAACGCGCTTTTAAGGCTTTTTTAAGGTTTTTATCATCGTTGGTATCCACGATGAAGGTCAGGGTATAATATCCACCGCCATACGGGCGTTTAAAGGAGGATATTTTAATAACGCCCTCCTGTCCAGAATTACTCTGTCCGTTTTCAACTTTGAAGCCAACGTAGGCAATCATTTTTTCATGGGCTTTAACTGTCAGGTAGCTCTTTTTAGGATCAAATTCCTGGGTCATATACTCTTTCCTTCAGGCGTTAGGGTGGAATTTTTAATTTTTATCGATCCTTTAACTGTACGTAGCAGACATGTGACGGGGTTTCAACCGGTTGGAACAAAAAACCCGTTCGTCCAGTCGGATGAATGCGATCCATTTCGCTCAGGGGACCGTACAGGCGCCGAATATTACGAATCCCACGTCATCACCGGAGGCGGTCAATACCATTTTACCCGTATCTTCAGCAATAGCCGCACTCCATCCGACACCATCCCGGACATCTTCGATCGCTTCTTCAGCGCCTTGAATGATGATCTTGCTATCAACTTCCTCAAAGCGCTCAATATCGGTGACTCTGTTGCTTCCGTCTGCATGGGTGGCGCTGATTTTTTTATTCTTGAAATTAATTTTGAAAAAGTGGGGAATACCGGCTGCTTCTGCCGTTATCTGCTGGCATTTGCCGCCGGGTTGACATTCAACAATGTCCATAACAGAACAGATCAATTCTTTGGAACCGTCAAAATTACCGGCAACAGCTGTCAACGGAAAAAAGCAGATGACGATCGCCATTAATCCATATAATTTTGCATTTCTCATGATTACTCCTTTTTCAAGCGCATCTTTCGATGTTTTATATTTACCATCATAATTCAGTTTCCTCAGAAAATTCGCAAACCACCCTTTTCAAACTAAATTCCAAAATCTAAAATCACTTAACCGAATATCCCCGTCCCTCCATACATGCTCCGAAAGCGCGGTTGTATTCATTGCGTGCGCGCGCGTAATTATTTGTCTCTTTGCGTTCCCATTCTTTGCGCTTTTGCTCTTCGCGATTCCGCTGATTCGAGCTTCGCACACCCCCGATCAGCGCGCCGGTGCCGGCGCCGATGAGTCCGCCTCTTAGCGCCCCTTTTTTGCCTTTTGCTATTCCACCGACAATTGCCCCGGTCGCACCCCCGGCCACCCCGGATTTGCCGGCACCCCAGACCTTCTCCTCTTTAGCCGGCGGTGCCGATGTCGTCGTGGGCGTTTTCATGGGATCGAATCCGGTCTGTTTCTTGGCCCACGAATAACATTGATATTTATCCTTTTCTATTTGATCCTCGCTTTGACCCTTGGCAGGATAGACAATCGGATCCTGTGCCAAAGCCGGACCGGCAAAGAAGTTTGAAAAAGATATCAGGACAGCTAAGATGAGCATCTGTTTCATGGGATCGCTCCTTTCAAATTAAGATATTCACAGCCATCTTCGTTCTCAACAACTTGCATGAGACATGATGATAAAAGCAGCGCTTTCTCACAGACATTTTAATATGATATAATGGAGTCAATGCAGCCACACACCACAGTATCAGGGTAAAGCACCTTCGTGTCGCCAGTAAACTGATGAAACCGATCTGTCAATCAGCGTAATACTTCTTTTAATGATATTACCAATCCGGCCAGCGCCACTGCTGACGTTCCCCTGCCGTTACCGGCGTGACCACTGCTTCCGGTTCGAGCAAGTCCCCCCAGTTTGTGCGCTGTCGCATGGCTTCGATATTATCTTCGGCGACAAAATCCTGACCTTCGCGGATCTGCCAGCCGCCGCCCATGGCTTTGTACATGGCAATCAAATTCAAAATGACATCCCCGCGGGTGGCCGTCCACACATCCTGCTGGTCGGTTAGAAAACGCTGGGAATCCAGCACGCGCTGGTAATCCACCAGGCCTTCTCTGTATTGCAGCATTGAAAGGTCCACCGACCGCTGGGAGGCTTTGACGCTGTCATTCAAAAATCCGGCTTCCTGTTGTTTTCGCAGGAAGCCGATCATCGAATCTTCGACTTCCTGCTGGGCTCTGAGGATGGTGTCTTCATAGTTGACAATCAGTTGCTGCAAAAGAGCGTCTTCCACCCGCACCTGGTTATTGATGCGACCGTAGTTCAGAAGGTTCCAGCGAAAGGATGGGCCACCGAAGAATTCGAAACTGTCGGCTTCAAACAGGTCACTGAAACTGCTGCCATCAAGGCCGCCGGATATTGTATTTTTCG
>JASFJF010000513.1:0-3028 GCA_050122255.1 Desulfobacterales bacterium | reverse complement strand
TATATCTGCGCTGTGGCGCATCAAAATATTGCAGCCCAGGCTGAGCGCACTCGACAGCCGGTCATCGCGGAATGCGATGCCGGGCTGATGAAACTGGCGGTTCCCATATTTGTCAACGGCCAATTTTTGGGGGTCGCCGGTGGCTGTGGTCATGTTTTAGAAAACGGTGAGGTCGATTCTTTTATGGTCAATAAAACCATTGGTGTCGCTGAAGAAGAAATAACGAATCTGTCTGCCGCCATTCCGGTGATGACAATGGAACAGGCGCGGGCGCAGACGCATTTTATCCAGCATGAGGTCAATCAAATTATCAGATCTCAAAACCAATAAATTTCAACATGTGAAAGGAGGGTTCCATGTCCGTTGCAAAAGTAACTGAAATTTCTGCTTCGTCTAAAAAGAGTTTTGATGATGCCCTGAAAGTCGGGGTCAAGCGTGCCAACAAAACACTGAAGAATGTTAAAAGCGTGTGGATTAAAGATCAGCAGGCGGATATTAAGAATGGCAAGATCTCCGAATATAAAGTCCTTTTGAAAGTGACTTTTGTGCTTGCGAACTAACGCTTTTTTTTCGTAAACCTTTTGGCTTTATCCTGCGTTTGAAACCTGTACCAAGATCCTGACCCAAACCAGAAGCAATCTGTCAGAAGGTGGATTCCTTCGTTAGTTAAAACGGGGAGTGCGGTCATCATTTTTTATGATCACCGCCTCCCCGTCTTTTGTAAAGGCTTCGGTGGCCTAACGTTTTTTTCTGGTGACCGCTCTTTTGGCAGCCGGTTTTCTTTTCGCGGCGGTTTTCTTTCTTACCGCAGTTTTGCTTTTGGCAGCCGGTTTGCGCGCGGTGGTTTTTTTTCTGGCAGTGGTTTTCTTTTTGGCAGCCGGTTTGCGCGCGGTGGTTTTTTTTCTGGCAGTGGTTTTCTTTTTGGCGGCCGGTTTACGCGCGGTGGTTTTTTTTCTGGCGGTGGTTTTCTTTTTGGCGGCCGGTTTACGTGCGGTGGTTTTCTTTGTAGTTGCCGGTTTTTTTGAGGTAACTTTCCTTTTGGTGGTTGTCTTTTTCTTTGCGACTGGCATGGCAATCTCCTTCCAAAGATTGTTTTTGGGGCAGGCTTGGCTGCCTCTTTGAAAATGAAAACGTATATAAGCCAAACTGATTATCTTGTGTAAATAAAAATTATAATATACAATATGTTGTAGGTCAATGGTTTTTTAGCCGGTGAATGAGGTATAACAGCGGAATCCACCAAATGGTATGCACTTCAATTCGTTTCGTTGACTGCGTATTAATTTGAACACAGGGGAGGGCAGTTTCTTTTGTGCAGGGTCGTTGTTATGCGGTCTTTAGGTAACTTTGATCAACCAGCGAACTAGATAGCTTAAAATGAAGGTTGCCATCAATCCGCCGCACCATAGCGTCGCAAACCACAACCACTGCCGCTTCTTGTCAGTAGGCACTTTCATGAGACGCTTTCCCCCTGAAGATATAGTAGCAGTACCCGACATAGAGAAGAATCAGCGGCAACATAATGGCCGTGCCGATGAGCAGCAAAGACTGCGATTCAGGTGCTGCCGCTGCCTGTCGAAATGTAATCTCGAAGGGTATGATGTACGGCCACATGCTGATGGCAATTCCAAGATAGCCGGTTAGAAAAACACCGAAGCTTAACAAAAACGGGCGTACCTCTCGTTCTGTGTGCAGATCGCGCCAGATGATGATCAGCATGATCAAACTGGCAGTGGGGATGGGCAGCAGTAAAAAGATATTGGGAGAGCTAAACCACCGTGCTCTTATGTCAGGATTCATGATCGGCATGCTGATGCTGACGATCGCCAGAAAAATTGCCACATAACCAATAATGTAAGCGGCGCTCTTGCGCGCCCATGCCTGGGTTTCACCATCGGTTTTCATCACTAACCAGGTTCCGCCCAACAGCGCGTAACCGAACACCACTGCCACGCCTGTCATAACACTGTAGGCATCTAACCACCCGAAAGCGCCACCGGCATATTTGCGTCCTTCGACCTCAATTCCCTGTACGATGGCGCCGATGATCACACCCTGCATGAAAGCCGCTAGAAGAGATCCAAAATGAAAGGAATTACACCAGATTTTTCGGGATTTGCCAGTAGCCTTGAATCGGAATTCAAAGGCCACGCCGCGGAAAATGAGTCCCAACAGCATAATGATAACCGGCACGTACAGTGCTGGCATCAAGACGACGTACGCCAACGGAAATGCGGCGAACAGGCCGCCGCCGCCCAGGATCAGCCAAGTTTCGTTGCCGTCCCAAAACGGGGCGATGGAATTCATCATGCGGTCGCGGCAACGCTCGGTTGGCGCAAACGGGAAAAGAATGCCCACTCCAAGGTCAAAACCATCCAGCAGAATATACAAAAAAATGGCCGTGGCGATCAGCAAGTACCATATTAACGGAAGATCCACAAAGCTTTCAAAGCTAAACATTCTGGCCTCCCTTCTCTCCTGCTAAATCGGTTACGATGGGTGGTTTTTCAACGCCATGATCACCATATGCTTCTGGCTCAACCTCGGGCCCCTTGCCGATCAACTTCAAGATGTAAAAGCTGCCGGCACCGAATACAAAACCGTATACGATGATAAAGGCGCTTAGGGAGATAGCGATCGATGTCCCGACGACCGGGGATGTGGCATCAGATGTCCTCATCAGACCATGGACAATCCAGGGCTGGCGCCCCACTTCAGTTACAAACCATCCGGCCAATACGGCAATGAAACCGCTGGGTGTCAGGGCCATGCACCAATACTGAAACCAGCGCGTTTCGAACAGCCGTTTTCTCAGATAAAGGATCATCGCGATTACGCCGGTTGCGATCATCAGCACGCCTAAACCCACCATGAGTCGAAAAGACCAGAATACCAGTGCCACCGGCGGGCGCTCGTCTGCCGGCCACTCCTTAAGCCCTTTGACTTCGCCGTCAAGATCGTGGGTCAGAATGAGACTTGACAAACTCGGGATTTCAATGGCGTATTTGGTCGTCTCCTCCTGCTGATC
>JASFJF010000512.1:0-3040 GCA_050122255.1 Desulfobacterales bacterium | reverse complement strand
AGGCGCCGATAATCTCTCCGCTTGCCAGCCGGGTAAGGTGCTGATTTTTTTGATCCTCGGTGCCGTAGCGCAGGATACTTTCACAGACAATGGAGTTGTGGACCGACATGACCACCGCCGTCGAGGCGCAGGCGTAGGCTACCTCGGAAAGCGCCAGGACATAGCTGACAGAATCTGCACCGGAGCCGCCATATTCAGGGGGAACCATCATCCCCATCAGTCCCAATTCCCCCAGTTTTTTTAAGTTGTCGCCCGGAAATTCTTTGGTCTTATCGCGCTCCATGGCCTTGGGTGCAAACTCTGCTCGGGCCAGATCCCGAACCATCGATTGAATCATGAGTTGTTCTTCGGTTAGTTTAAATGACATGTTTTTCCTCCAACGTGGCCATTTCTTTTAAAACTGGAAAAACCTTCAGCACGTCTCCTGTTTTTTTTCCAGCTACTTGCTACCAGTAGCTTGCTTCTGGCAAAAACCTGATAATCGATGGCCTCTTTGCAAAGCCGTCAGCCATCAGCCAGTCACCAGAAACCAGGAGCGAGCAGCCAGGTACCGGCTAGGGTGAATAAATCACGACCAGCAGCTCGGCTGATTCATCGCTGACGTTTGTCATTTTGTGGCGAATACCGGAATTAAAATGCAGCGAATCGCCCTTATCCAGCACATTGATATGCTCTCCGACAACAACCTCGATTTTACCCCCCAGCACGTAAACAAATTCTTCACCTTCGTGGTGGTAACCGACACCCTTATGATCCTGCAGAGGCTCGACGGTGACCAAAAAAGCTTTGAGGTGTTTGTTTTCCGCGCCGGGCGTTAGCGTCGTGTAGGCATAATTTTTCGTCCGCTTAGTATGCGCCTTGATACGGCTTTCCAGTTTGGATTCCGGCTCTTTGAGCAGGGCACCCGAGTCAATTTCCAGTGCCCTGGATATTTGCAGCAAAGCCCCCACCGGGGGAATGGCCTTGCCGGATTCAATTTCCTTCAGATAGTCGGTGGAAAAGCCGGTTTCGTTTGCCAGCTGATCGAGATTCATTTTTTTGCCTGTGCGGGCCTTTTTTATTTTCTGGCCAACAGGCACGCGTCTTCTGACCTTTCTTGGCGGCATCTTTCCTCCTAATCGGTTATCGGGTTGACCGGTTATCCGGTTGACCGGTTGTCGTCATCACTCACAATTGACAATGACAGTCAAACGGGCTCAACAGGCCGAAAGGCAAACCGGGATTATTTATATTCATAAAAGCCTTTACCCGTCTTCCTTCCCAACCATCCGGCTTCGACGTATTTGCGCAACAGCGGGCAGGGACGATATTTGGAGTCCTTGAAACCGTCGTGCAGGGTTTCTATTATGGCCAGGCAGGTGTCCAGCCCGATGAGATCCGCCAGAGCCAATGGGCCCATAGGGTGATTCATTCCCAGTTTCATGACCGTATCAATATCTTCGCGATTGCCGACACCATGGTAGAGGCAATAAACGGCCTCGTTGATCATCGGCAGTAATATTCGATTGGCGATAAAACCGGGGTAATCGTTTGCCTTTGCCGGTGTTTTGCCGAATTTCTCAGCCAGCTTCCAAGTGACTTGAAACGTCTCATCCGATGTGGCAATGCCGGGAATGACTTCCACCAGTTTCATGACAGGGACCGGATTCATAAAGTGCATGCCGATGACTTTTTCGGGCCGGCGGGTCTGGGCGGCGATCCGACCGATCGGAATGGATGATGTATTGGTGGCCAGAATGACCTGATTACTGCAGATCTCGTCCAGTTCGTTAAACAGCTGATATTTGATTTCTTCATTTTCAGTGGCGGCCTCAACCATAAAGTCGGCTGCGGCCATATCCGCTAAACTTACACTGGTCTTAATGCGGCCTAAAATTGTGTCTTTTTCATCTGCTGATATTTTGCCTTTATCGACACTGCGGTTCAGGATCTTGGAAATGCCTTCAAAACCTTTTTCGACAAATTCTGTTTGAATGTCGTTCATGATGACATCCAGACCGCTCATTGCCGCGACCTGGGCGATCCCGCCGCCCATCTGACCGGCACCAATAACGCCGAATGTTTTAATCTCCATTCCTTTCCTCCTCTTCATTTTTCTCGTCTTAAGTCTTAAATTTCAGGCATTACTATTTAAAAGGTTTCGGGGATCAGGTGTCAGATGTCAGGGTCGATTAGAAGGGCTGACACCCGAACACTGAAACCTTTGTTACCGTTTGACAATCATCGCAACTGCCTCACCGCCACCCAGACATAAGGAGGCCAGACCGGCCTTTTTATCCTGTTTGATCATTTCGTGTAAGAGCGTCACTAGCACGCGGCAGCCGCTGGCCCCAATCGGATGACCTAAGGCCACGCTACCGCCGTTGACGTTGACCGTTGCCGGGTCCAGATTGAGCTCCTTTAAAACAGCCAGCGTGGAGCCACTGAAGGCTTCATTGATCTCGAATAAATCAATCGCATCCTGCGATATGCCCTCCTTTTTTAGGACTTTGGGGATGGCCAAAATCGGCGCCACCAAAACATACTTCATTTCCAGCCCGGCAGATGCCTGAGCACCAATGGTGGCCATAATCTTGCAGCCCAGCTCGGTGGCCTTATCCCGGGACATCACGACCACAGCCGCAGCCCCGTCGCTGATAATGGAGGCATTGCCGGCGGTGGCTCTGCCGTCTTTTTGAAAAGCCGGCGGCATTTTTGCTAAAATTTCATAACGCGTCTCCCGCGGGCATTCATCCTGTTCAAAGACAGCCGGATCACCTTTGCGCTGGGGAATCTCCATCGGCATGATTTCATCTTTAAATTTCCCGGCACTGATAGCTTCAAGTGTTCGCCTGTAAGACTCGGCAGCATAGCGATCCTGTTCTTCTCGACTCACATCAAATTTTTCGGAACACAAATCATTGGATATACCCATGTGAAAATCGTTGACGATATCCCATAAACCGTCATGCACCATGTGATCCTGTAATTTTCCAGGGCCCATGCGGTAACCAAAGCGGGCCTTTTCCAGGAAATACGGTGCCAGACTCATATTTTCCAT
>JASFJF010000511.1:0-3043 GCA_050122255.1 Desulfobacterales bacterium | reverse complement strand
ATATTCTCAACAACGAGATTGTTGAACTCGCAGATGTGGTTCTGCCGGGTGCCGCTGCAAGTGAAAAAAGCGGCTCCTTTACCAATCTGGAAGGCCGCATCCAGAGCTTTTCACCGGTCGTGTCGCCACCCGGCAAGGCCAAACCCGACTGGGAAATTTTAGACCTGCTGACCGCCCGGCTGGGGAAATCCGCAGCCTATGGCAAACTGGAAAAAATACGCGCCGAAATCCGTCGACTGGTGCCGGCCTATGCCGAATTGAATGATTCTGAGACGGCCTGGGTCATGCCATCCAGCCCGATGGCCGTATTCGGTGCCAGCGATGCTTGTAAAACGATATCTTTTTCAGCGGTGGTTTCAACCACCGATGAACCCGAAGATGGCGACTTTCCGAAAACGGCCATATTGGGCTCTTTGCGCTACCACCTGGGCAGCGGCACCCGATCGAGCGCCTCTAAACGCATTCAGGATTTAGGCCATTTTGGAAATGCGATCATCAGCATAGCGGACGCAGCGGAAATGAAATTAAACGATGGGGACACCGTCAAGATCGAAACGCGCCAGGGTGAGATCAAACGAAAAATTGAGTGCAGCCATCGCATTGCAGCCGGCCAGCTGTTTGTCCCGCTGGCCGTCAACGCCAACGATGCCATGAACCTGATCGATTTAAAGGATCTGGCGGATCCCAATTCACAAGGCTGGAAGACATGCGCGGTCAAAATAACGAAGATGTAGGGTGCAATCTACATGGCTTAAGGCCTGAGGAAGTTCTAAAATGAATAAACCTTGAACCTTAAACCTTGGACCCTGAAGCTTGAACCTGGCTGTTATGAGCACCTCAACATCAATATAACTCTACTATAAACCGTACCCCTAACAGACCAATGGAGCATCCGTATGAAACCACCAGAGATTGACTGGGACCGGATTGACGACATCATCGAAAAGCACAAAGGCGAAAAATGGGGGCTGATCCCCTTGCTACAGGAAGTCCAGGGGCATGCCGGATATATTCCGCCTGAATCGATCGAGCCGATCGCCGAAGCCATGAAAATGTACCCCGCTGAGGTTCAGGGGGTTATTACCTTTTATGCCGGATTTGCTCTGAAGCCAAAGGGAAAGTACGTCCTCAGAGTCTGCCGCGGCACGGCCTGTCACGTCAAAGGCAGCCGCAGTGTTCTGCGCCTGATGCAAAAAGAACTGGATCTAAAGGAGGGGGAAACCAGTTCCGACTATCAATTCACGCTCGAAACGGTTGCTTGCCTGGGCGCTTGTTTTCTGGCACCGACCATGATGATTAATCGGGATTATTTCGGCAGGCTTTCCCCCAACAAAGTTACCAGCCTGCTGGGAGAGTATCAAAAAAAATAAAATTTGCCGTTTGCCGCCCGCGGATTTGGGACATGCGGAAATTTTGAGTGCAAGGGAGAAATTGCCAAATGGAGAAGCTTGCATCCATCGAAAAACTGGAGTGGCTCCGCAATAAAATACAGTCCCAGAAAAAAGAGGGGACCATCGAGGTGCATGTATGCATGACCGGCTGCCGGGCGTACGGCGCCGCCGGGGTATTGATGGCCTTAAAAGACGAGATCAAGAGCCAGAAGATTTCAGATCAGGTCGAAATACGGGCGACCGGCTGTCACGGATTTTGTGCCAAAGCACCGGTGATTGCGATTGAGCCCATGGGGATCCAATACCAGGAAGTGGAACCGGATGATGCCGCCGAGATCGTTGCCCAGACCTTGAAATGCAGCCAGCTTATTGATCGGCTGGCGTATCACCAACCCCGAACGCAGCAACCGATATACTACCGCAACCAGATCCCATTTTACGCTAGACAGGAACGCCGGGTTCTGGCCAACTGCGGCCGAATCGACCCGACCCGCGTCGAACATTACATAGCCGACGGCGGCTATCAGGCCCTGGTCAAAGCGCTGACGAAATTGTCACCCGAACAGGTCGTCGAAGAGGTCCTGACGGCCAAACTCAGGGGACGCGGCGGGGCGGGGTTCCCTACCGGCCTTAAATGGAGATTTGCACGTCAGGCCAAAGGCCGGCCCAAGTATACGGTCTGCAACGCAGACGAAGGCGACCCCGGTGCATTCATGGATCGTGCCATTTTGGAAGGCGATCCGCATGCCGTCGTAGAGGGGATGCTCATCGGTGCCTATGCCATGGGCAGCGAATACGGCTACATCTATGTGCGCGAAGAGTATCCAATTGCCATCGAGCATCTCAATATCGCCATCGAACAGGCCAATGAACTGGGGCTTCTGGGTGAAAACATCCTGGGCACCGGCTTTAACTTCGATCTTTCGTTGCGACTGGGCGCCGGAGCCTTTGTCTGCGGCGAAGAAACGGCTCTGATGGCCTCCATCGAGGGCAAACGCGGCATGCCCCGGGCACGACCGCCGTTTCCGGCGCAGGCCGGCATCGACGCCAAACCAACCAATATTAACAATGTTGAAACCTGGGCCAATGTCCCGCTGATCATTCAAAACGGGGCGGAATGGTACGGCCAGGTGGGCACTGAGGAGAGCAAGGGCACTAAAATCTTTTCTCTCGCCGGTAAGGTCAACAATACCGGACTGGTCGAAGTTCCCATCGGCTCCACCGTCAAAGACGTGATTTACGATATCGGCGGCGGAATCCCCAAGGGCCGCGCGTTTAAGGCCGTTCAGATGGGCGGGCCTGCCGGTGGCTGTGTGCCCCCGCAATTTTTAAGCCTGCCAATTGATTACGATACGGTCCAGCGTATTGGCGCCATCATGGGTTCGGGCGGCATGGTGGTGATGGATGAAAATAACTGCATGGTTGAAATCGCCCGCTTTTTCTTAAGCTTTACCCAGTCAGAATCCTGCGGCAAGTGTGCGCCCTGCCGTCTGGGTACCACCCAGCTACTCGAAATTCTAACACGTATTACCCAGGGCAAGGGTCGAATGGAAGATATCGACACCATCCGCCAACTGGGAGAGACCTTAACCGAGGCCTCCCTGTGCGGTCTGGGACAGGCCTGTTCCAAACCGGCCCTTTCGACTCTCAAA
>JASFJF010000510.1:0-3059 GCA_050122255.1 Desulfobacterales bacterium | reverse complement strand
GATTTTTTTGGCTTTATGGCCGATTCCCTCCGGCCCCGCAAACCATCTCACGAACAGCCTTTAGCAGTGTCTATAGAGCAGATTGACGGGATTATGATCAGAGGCTATCTGGGTTTTTTGCATCGCAAGAACAAAAAAACTACCGTTGCCCGCAAGCTTTCAGCCATTCGATCATTTTTTAAATATCTGGAAAAAAGAGGGCATATTTCCGAAAACCCGGCCCAGCATGTCATGACACCCAAACAGGATAAAACCATACCAGTTTACCTATCGGTAGATGAAATGTTTCGGCTACTAGATTCGATCCAGGCCGGGACGGTGCTGGATTTAAGGAATCGCGCCATATTTGAAACCCTTTACTCCAGCGGCATTCGCGTTTCCGAGCTGACCCAGATGAATGTGGCGGATGTGGATTTTGAAGGTGCCGCCATCCGGGTAATGGGCAAGGGCAACCGGCAACGCTTGATCCCGCTTGGTCAAAAGGCGTTAACGGCCATAAAGGCCTATCGGCAGTTGTTGCAAAAGAAAAGCAGTTCGGAAGTCGCAGCTGGCGGGCCTTTATTTTTAAATCGGTTCAATAAGCGTTTGACCTCGCGCTCGATCGCCAGAATTTTAAAGCAACTGGTCACTGCCGTTGGGCTTTTGACGCCGGTGTCGCCCCATGCATTGCGGCATACCTTTGCCACCCATATGCTGGATGCGGGTGCAGATTTGCGTGCGGTGCAGGAACTATTAGGTCACAGGAGCCTTTCGACAACTCAGAAGTATACACACGTCAGTATTGACCACTTAATGGAGACATATGACAAAGCACATCCGCGCAAGTAAATGCTTGCCGCCCCGGGCGTGGTTTATAAAAATGTGTGGAAAAAACCAAAAACTTGGATCATAATGGATTGCGGTTGTCGTCGCGTTCGGCAAACAGGTATTGACTGAATCGGTCGATTTTTCCAGACGCTCATCTATCCGATTTATGTTGATTGAGACCCATTTAATTTCTCATTTATTTTCAAGTAACCCTAAAACTTGAGGCGCATGATGGAAATGCACGGGACGACCATTTTAGCTGTCAGGCACAAGGATAAAGCGGCAGTGGCCGGAGATGGTCAGGTGACATTGGACAACAATGTCATCAAACATCAGGCCAAAAAGGTGAGAAAGATTTACCAGCAAAAAATTATTGTCGGATTTGCCGGTGCCACAGCCGATGCCTTAAACCTTTCCGAACGCTTGGAGCACAAACTCGAGCAGTACAATGGAAACCTGACCCGTGCGGCTGTTGAGCTGGCACGTGACTGGCGAACCGATAAATACCTGAGACGGCTTGAAGCACTCATGATTGCCGTGGATCATAAACAGATGTATCTGCTTTCCGGCAACGGTGATGTGATTGAACCGGATCAGCCGATTATCGGTATTGGATCCGGCGGCGTGGCTGCCCAGGCCGCAGCATTGGCACTTGCCGAGCATACCGAAATCAGTGCCCGTAAAATTGTTCAGGAAGCCATGAAGATTGCGGCGTCTATTTGTGTGTTCACCAACGCGCATATTGTGGTAGAGGAACTTTAAATGAACCCATTGAAACCTTCTGAAGTTGTCGAAGAACTGGATAAATACATTATCGGCCAGGACAAAGCCAAACGCTCGGTTGCCATTGCACTGCGCAATCGCTGGCGTCGGCAGCAGGTCCCTGAAGAGTTACGTGATGAAATTGCGCCAAAAAACATTATATTAATCGGTCCGACAGGGGTTGGCAAAACTGAAATTGCCAGACGTCTTTCCCGGCTGACGGATTCGCCCTTTTCAAAAGTGGAAGCATCCAAATTTACCGAGGTGGGCTACGTAGGGCGCGATGTTGAGTCCATGGTCAGAGATCTTCTCGAATTGACGATCAATACTCTCAAGTCACGGGAGCAAGAAGCCGTAAAAGATAAAGCCTGGCAGGCGGCCGAAGAGCGAATGCTCGATCTACTGTTGCCCAAATCAGGCCGGCCGGCCACACCGCGCACTCAAGACACAAAAGAAGTTCAATTTGAACTGGTCACTTCTGCAAATGAGGAATCATCGTCAACCCGGGAAAAACTGCGAGATATGCTGCGGCGCGGTAAATTGAATAATCGTTTTGTTGATTTAGATGTGGCCGACCGCAGCGGCCCGATGGTTGAAATTTTTTCAAATGTCGGTATGGAAGAAATGGGCATCAACTTTAAGGATATGCTCGGTGGGGTGTTTCCCAAAGCCACCAAACGTCGCAAGGTAAAGGTGCCCGAGGCAATGGATATCCTGGCTCAGGAGGAGGCCCAGGTTCTGGTGGATATGGATAAAGTCGTCAGGCAGGCCATTGAAAAGGTTGAACAATCGGGAATCATCTTTTTGGATGAAATCGACAAAATTGCCGGGCGCAACAGCGCCCAGGGGCCGGATGTGTCCCGGGAAGGCGTCCAAAGAGATCTTCTGCCGATTGTCGAAGGATCAACCGTGACCACAAAATACGGGCCGGTCAAAACCGATCATATTTTGTTTGTGGCTTCCGGTGCATTCCATACGGTTAAGCCTTCTGACCTGATCCCCGAGTTGCAGGGTCGATTTCCCATTCGTGTTGAGCTTGATGCCTTGGGCAAAAAGGAGTTTGTCAGGATTTTAACAGAACCTAAAAATGCGCTTTTGCTCCAGTACATTGCTCTGTTGAAGACCGAAGGCCTTGACGTTGCCTTTGAAAACGATGCCGTTGAAACCATCGCCAGGATTGCCGAGGAGGTCAATAACCGTACAGAGAATATCGGTGCCCGCAGGTTGCAGACCATCATGGAGCGGCTTCTGGAAGATATTCTTTTCGAGGCACCGGACCTGCCCCAGCAACGGATTGTGATCGGCAAAGATGAGGTGGAATCCAAGCTCAAGGACATAAAGGACGATGAAGATCTGAGCCGTTACATACTCTAGTGCCGTTTATGATTCATTAACCCATTTATTTTAAGTTAAGCTAAAATGGCGCAAAACAAAAGTGATACCCATCCCAATGTCGCCGATATTATCATCGAGGCACTGCCCTATATCCG
>JASFJF010000509.1:0-3061 GCA_050122255.1 Desulfobacterales bacterium | reverse complement strand
AGCTGGACCAATCCGCGATATCCCTTTAATTCGGCAACTTCAATGAAAATGTTTTCTCGCCTGTGGTCGTAAGTGATGCCTTTGGCCTCAATGCCGCTGAACCACTTAAAGCGCCACTGCTCGACCTGCAGCTTTCCGGGCAACCGCTGGTTGATGGATTGCAAAATACGCGGTTTTAGCATGTCGCTGGACAATACTGCCGGCAAAAATACGAGGCCGGCGAAAATCATAAAAAAAACAACAATCACAGTTCCCGTCAAAATCGGTTTTGTTTTCATCATGCTTCCTTAACTTAGAATCTGCGTCCTCTGATGAGTAATCCTTTACAGTTTGTCTTTAAGCTTCAAAAAAAACCAGCCGGTCTAAAAGATGCCGGTTTTCTCAATCATAGACGGCTTATCTATCAAGGAATTACGATCTTTGAACATGGAAGACATTTTATTCAAGTTACCATTAACATAATACATAAAGTCAATTATCAAATTTAATTTTCAATTGAACCTGATGCAACATGTCAAAAGAAATTGACTTTTTGAACCACTTGGCGATTGTAAATTAATGCTTAACATATGGATTTACAATGTGCTGAGTCTCGATGCAATCGCAGCGTACAAGGTTAGACATGGTTAAGTTTTTTATCATATTTTTTGCCATCTCCGTCCTGTCGGCAGGCTACATCACAGCGCGACTTTTTGGCAAGGCATCTTTTAAGCGTCGCTGGAAGATTGCGATGGCCGCTGGCATCGTTGCCACCCTGTTTGCACCGGTGTTGACCATCATACTGCGCCGCTCGGGCTTTGATAATCTTGGCTTACATTTGCTGACCTGGGCCGGATACTTGGGGGTTGGCTTTTTGAGCTTTGTTTTTTGCTATGTTGTCGTCCGTGATCTGTTGTGGATGCCGGTGGCGGCTGTAAAATGGTTTAAAAACCGGGTCGGCAAAGCGTCACATGTTCGGCAAAGGATCCACCCAATTGAAAGTCCCGCACGCAGGGGGTTTCTG
Organism: Desulfobacterales bacterium; assembly: GCA_050122255.1. GTDB lineage: Bacteria > Desulfobacterota > Desulfobacteria > Desulfobacterales > JAHEIW01 > JAHEIW01. Next base: position 2,058 of record JASFJF010000509.1, on the reverse strand, counting down.
ACGAACTCGATGAATTACGGAATCCTGGCGGCAGCGGCGCTGACCACCGGCTTTGGCGTTGCCGAAGCCAAACAGACGCCCCAGGTTAAGCGGGTGCCGGTTCCAATCGACAATCTGCCACCGGATCTACATGGCTTTAGAATCGTGCAGATTACCGACATACATGTCAACCCCACCTTCCGGCGTTCCAATGTGGAAGACATCGTAGCGGTGGTCAATACACTTGACGCTGACATTGTGGCCCTGACCGGGGACCTGGTGGACGGCTCCGTGGATCAGCTCCGCTATGATGTGGCGCCACTGGCCCGAATTCAATCGGCCGTGGGCAATTTTTTTGTAACCGGCAATCACGAATACTATTCCGGTGTGGTTGAATGGATCGAGGAGGTCAGACGCCTGGGATACACGGTGCTGCTCAATGAGCATCAGGTGCTCTCCCGGGGTCGGGCCAGACTGCTGCTGGCCGGGGTGACCGACTATCGTGGCGGTAATTTTTTGCCCTCTCACCGTTCGGACCCGCAAAAGGCCATCAATAAGGCACCCGCAGCAGATGTGAAAATCCTGCTGGCCCATCAGCCCAAGAGCATTTTTGCAGCCGCCCGCGCCGGTTACGATTTACAGATTTCAGGCCACACCCACGGCGGCCAGTTTTTCCCGTGGAACTTACTGGTCGGTTTTGCCCAGCCTTATGTTTACGGTTTACACACCCACGAAAACACCCAGATCTACGTCAGTCGCGGCACCGGCTACTGGGGGCCACCGGTGCGCGTAGGCGCGCCCTCTGAAATTACACTCATTAAACTGATTCCCCGCTAAAAAGCTTTCTCAAAAATGACCTGTTGAATTTTAATTTGCGAAGTTGGCAATTCGACAATATGGCGAGTTCGAGTTAACAGTCTTTTAGCGCTCAGCAGAGTAATGGATCTTTGCTTAAAAAGAGGCAAAATAGACCAACCTGAGGTTAGGCGGGTCCGATCAGGTGGTACAGCCAGCTGCTGTACAAACCAACGGCCTCCTCCGGGCAGATTTCATGGCAGCAATAACAGCGGATACATTTGTCGTCGTCGATATAGGCGCGCTCCTTGACAAAGCTGATGGCCTTAACCGGGCAGCCTTCGATGCATGTGCCGCAGGCAATGCATCGGTGGTACATGACTTTGGGTCGCACGCTAAATGCATTTTTAAACATCGGTTCGATCATGCGCTGGTACCAGGGAGCCGGATCCAGACCAAATCTTCGAGCTGATGTTTGCGGTTGTTTAAAATCCGGTACCCTTATGTCTTTGATGTCAGCGCCAATGATGTCGATGTCTTCGATGCGAGTGGGATTGAGCGCGCGCTGCTTTGCTTCGACTATAATAGGGTTTTGAGCCGGGTCCAGGTTCATTACTTCGCTGGCGACCACATCCAGGGCCAGGGGATTTTCAGATCCTATCAGCAAACCGACCGGCCGCGGATTTCCAGCACCGGGACCGTCGCCTTCCATGGCCACTACTGCGTCCATAATGGTTAAGCGCGGCGAGATATATGCAGCCAGATCTAGCAGCATGCCGGCAAAGCGCTGCACATTCTTTAGCTTGGCGTGATAGCCGGGTTTGGTTAATCCGGGGATTACGCCGAAAATGTTTTTGACGGCTCCGGTCATGCCGGTAAACACGTGGGTTTTCATCTTACACAGGTTAAATACCGCCTGAGCTTCAAAGACCGGGGTGATGATGTCAAAATGCTTGGTAAGCCGTCCTTCTGCGTAGGAAACGGGTTTTGATGTGGTATCCCAGTTGACGTCGATGCCGGCTTCCCGGGCCGCCTGGTGCATGCCGCAGGTGCGATAAATTTTGTCCAAGGTTTTGGTGTTATAGCGGTAACCCCCACCGGGCGAATCGGCGATGATGGGATTCGCCCCACTTTCCCTGGCCATTCGGGCGACAACTGCCACCAGGGAGGGATGCGTTGAAACCGCCGCCTCAGGTCTGGCCTCCCGGAGCAAATTGACTTTCAAAACGACCTTTTCATCCTGCCGGGCGAATTGCGGCATGCCACCCATCAGCTCCATCAGGC
>JASFJF010000508.1:0-3072 GCA_050122255.1 Desulfobacterales bacterium | reverse complement strand
GAACCACCAGCAATACGGCCAGTACAACACCCAACAGTCCCCCAAACAAACGTTCCTTCTTCATCTGTTATCTCCTTTATCTTTTTTTTTTTACTACAAAGAGACCTGTCCTCGATCATAGCTAAACGGAAATGATAACTAAGGAAGGACAGGTGCTAATTAAACTAGATTATACGATAAATCAAGGTGAATCGATGATCATATTGGAAATAGCTGTATCCCAATACAGTACAAACGGGAAATCAGCATGAGCTTTCGTTATTTGGACGACCGGCGGCAATTCAGATCTGAGTTTCAGCTTTTTGGACCGGCTCCTTTAAACTCGAGCCCCAAAATAGTGATATCATCCTGCGGTTTGGTATGCTCGCCAAAATTTAATAAAGATATGATAGATTGTTCGATTATGTCATTTATGGAATTGCGCTGCATGACCTGCAACGTTTCACAGAAGCGCTCGGTACCGTAAAATTCGCCATCAGATTTCTGATATTCAACGATGCCATCGGTGTAGACGAAAAGTTTATCACCGGGATTAAGGAGCAGATCCCCTTCTTCGAATCGTTGCGTCTGCCCGCTGAGCAGGCGAAAATCGCCCATGCCGATCGCCGGGCCACCCCTGGTCATTAGTTCCAGTCGACCGGCATTGCGCATCAGAATAGAGTGGGGGTGGCCGGCATTGCTGTATCGCAAATCACCGGTCTGGGTGTTGATAATCATGTAGGTGATGGTAAAAAAATTATTAAAGCGCTCAAAAGGGAACTCGTCATCAAGGGCCGTCAGCACTTCGGCCGGGGTCCTGATTTGAGAGCCAGCCCCGGCCCCTTTGAAGTTTGGTTTGAGAAGATGGCCGGAGTTTGGCTGCAAAAATTGAGCAACCGAAACCGTGATCATCGCTGCCTGAACCCCGTGGCCGCTGACATCGAGCATATAAAGCGCCAAGTTGTCATCATCCAGCTGAAACATATTAAAAATGTCCCCGCCGGTGTGCTCACAGGGCTCAAATTTCCAGGCAACCGACAGGTTGGCAGTTGATTTGATTTTATGAGGCAAAAGGCTTTTCTGAATCTGGGCCGCTGCCGCTAAATCGGCATCCAGCCGTTTTTGTTTGTCCAGAAGCTCCTGATTCAACTGCTTGAGCTTCTGTTCAGAGGCAGAATATTTTAAGACCAGTTCCTGCAGGAGTTGGTTATTGATCCCTGTATCTTTCAAAGAGGCCCAGTATTCCAATATTTGTTTGACCAAGGGGCCATTATGCGGATTCTGAGGGTCTAATCGATTGATTTGATCTCTTAACAGGTCGTCAAAATTCATCTCAGTTCAATCGCTCCCTCAATTTGTGGAAATTAAATCTATAATTATCATCGATAAGGCCGTCTATGCCGACGTCCGATAAGCTAATCAACTGTTCGAAAACGTACCGTATGACCTGCCGGTCATTTATGATGCTGCCGTGCTGGGGGGCTATCATCGTGAAAAAAATTTTTGAAATCTGCTCGAGTGCGTATTTCAACGCTTTGGCAGACGGCATAACGGCCTTATGAAAATTCAGGATGTCATTGACCGGGCAAATGGATCTTTTCGCCGGGCAATTGGAAAGTTGAAAACACTCCAGGCACTCCGGCCGCAAGCGTAAAAACAGCTCCCATTCGCGTCCCAGGCTCCCGAACAAATCGCTGCTGAAAAGAATCCCGCTTTGGGGGTCGAAGGTCACGAAACTGCCGCCGGAATGCGCGTAAGGGGTTTTGATAAATTGCAGGGTGCGACCGGAAGAAAATTCATATTGGAAATTAATCCGACTGATCTGCAGCAACCGGGTCGATACCGAATAGTGGCGGATGAACATCAAATTGGCCGAATCGGATATAATCCTTAAATCATCTCTTTTGATGATATCTTCAAAATTCGGTATACTGCCGCAAAGATCCGGATCGTAGTGCTGATAAAGCAGGCCGGTGATCTGTTGGGGGGCGATGCCGGTTTGCAGAATTTTCATCATCACCGTAGCAAAATCCGGGCGGCTGCCACCATCAATGACCAGGGCCTCATCATTATCGACAACCAGATAGGGGTTGCAGTGCAAACCGGCCTGCTTATCGTAAAAGCCGACCCAATAAACACCTTCGGCGATTTCCACATAGCGCTCCAGGTCAATGTCGTTCTGTTCAGCTTTTAGCATTGATATTGATCTCCCCACCTGAAAAAGGTGTAAGGCTGAGCCTGATCATACATAAACATTTGACACTAAAACAATTAAGATTAAAGATTCAGTATTCAAAAGCAATTTGTCAAGCTTGCCGCTAGCCAACATCCGACGTAAAATGCCAGCGGGGCTTCTGCTAAACAGAAGCCCCGCGGAATGATCGAAATATAATTGATGGTGAAATTTAAAAGACTGAGTCCCCTGCACCGCCTGATTCAGGCCACCGCCTTTTCAAAAGGTCGGCCTCACCCATGGCGACTGCAGCAGATTTGAGCATTCAAACTACTCGGCAATCAATTTGTTGCGTCTCTCAACGAATGCATCCCGAACCGCTACATACGGGTCAAGGACGGCCTCTTTGAGGGCATCGATATCCTCGATGTCAAAGGACAGCTCGTTAAAATTATCATAGGCCGTAATGGCGACTCTTGTGCGCCAGCTGTAACCGCCGAATTCGTTGTAGCGCAACCAGCTGACCGGATCGAGGAAAAACGAGTCGACAAACCGGGCGCTGTCGCGCAAACTGGATGGGCCGAAAATGGGGTACATAATGAAAAACCCGTTGCCCGCACCCCAGGCGCCCAGCGTCTGTCCCAGATCTTCGGGGCTGGGCGGCAAACTATCGTAATAGGAGGCCGGCGTCTGAATGCCGGCCAAACCGACAGTGGTGTTCAAAAAGAAAGTGGCAAATTCTTCCATGGCTTTGGTGCCTTTGGCCTGCAAAAGACAGTTGACGAAACGGATGGGAAAGCGCAGATTGTAAAAGAAATTTTTAACAGACAGGCGGATTTCCTCTGGCATAACGGCATTGTATCCCAAGCCCAGCGGCCGTAGTAACGCCTCGTACAGGGCATCATTGAAATAGAAAAATT
>JASFJF010000507.1:0-3084 GCA_050122255.1 Desulfobacterales bacterium | reverse complement strand
AAATTCGAAGCCCTAAATTCGAAATTCGAAACAATATCAAAATTCTAATGTTCAAAATGCTTTTGGATAATGCTGGCCTCAGTGTCAATTACAGAAAAATTAATTGGTGTCTATAATTTATATCATCTGGTATTCGGATTTGTTTAGGGTTTCGGGTTTCGGATTTTGACTTTTACAAATTAAAACATACAGAGGAGATCGCCCTCATGGCAATGACCCTGACCTGTCCCGTATGCGGCAAACGCAACGGCTATGAGTTCCGCTATGGTGGAGAAGAAAAAGGGCCCCGTCCGGATGAAGCTGATCTTTCGCCCCGGGCCTGGTGCGAGTATGCGCATTTGAACCAATGCGTGGCCGGTATCCAGGAAGAATGGTGGTGTCACAAAGATGGCTGTGGAGTTTGGTTTAAAACGCACCGCGACACGACTACGAATCTTGAAGTTGACAAACCGGAGGCGCAATCATGAAAAGGCTTGAAAAATTGCCGACCCTGCGAATTAATCCTGCAAAGAGCCTGCATTTTAAATATAAGAACAAAAAGCAGATGGGGCTGGGTGGAGATACGGTTGCAACCGCTCTTTATGCCAACGGTACTCGCATCTTTGGGCGCAGTTTGAAATACCATCGACCGCGTGGGCTCTACAGCCTGGATGGCGAAAGCAGCAATACCTGCATGCAGGTCGACGGCATTCCCAATATTTGTGCCGAGACCACGTTGCTGGCAGACGGCATGCAGATTAAAGCGCAAAATGTCGTGGGTTCACCGGAAACGGATCTAAAGGGGTTTATGGATAAACTGGACTGGGCGATGCCGGCCGGTTTTTATTACCGCACGATGCACAAGCCGGCCCGCATTTGGCCGATTGCGCTCAAACAGGTGCGCAAGGCTGCCGGATTGGGGAAAATTTCACCCAAATTTCAGATGCGTGGCACTTACGATGAAATTTATCCCAAAGCCGATGTCTGTGTGATCGGCGGCGGGCCGGCGGGCATGCAGGCCGCCCTGGCGGCCGCAGAAAATGGCATGCGGGTCATTCTTCTGGAAGCCCGCCCCTGGCTGGGGGGATTTTTTGACTACCGCACGGCACAAAACGGCGCCGGGGAATCGCTGGCGCAAAAGGCTCGGCAGCTGGCGCAACAGCTTGAACAAAAAAAGAATATCCGCGTGCTTAAGCAAGCCGCCGTGGTGGGCGTTTACAATGATAATCTGGTGACCGCCTTTCAGAAGGGGCAGGGCAGCGATTATTTCGATGAGCGCTATATTGAAATCCGCGCCACCAGCGTCGTTGTGGCCACCGGCTGCATTGAGCGTCCGCTGCTTTTTGAGAACAACGAACGTCCGGGAGTGATGCAGATTGGCTGCGCTCATCGTCTGGCACACACCTACGGCCTGCTTCCTGGCAAACAGGCGGTTTTCAGTATTGGGCATGATCTGGGATTGGAGGCTGCACTGGATCTATTTGACCTGGGTCTTGAGGTCTCATGTGTGGCTGACATCCGCGAGGACGGACAGGATCCCGTCCTGCTCGACGGGCTCCAGCAACGCGATATTCCCTTTTTAAGGGGGTGGGTTGCAACCCGTGCGCATGGCAGCAGTACGCTCAACAAAGTAACGCTGGCCACTTTGACGGGAACCCTCAAAAAAGAGTTTTTCTGCGACCTTCTGGTGGCCTCATCCGGGATGACGCCGCTGAACGGCCCGCTCTCCCTGGCCCAGGCCAAGCTGGCCTATGAGCCTCACACCGGTTTTTTTATGCCCCAAAATCTACCCGCCAAGGTTCAGGTCGCCGGTCGGGTCCTGGGACTGAATCATCCTGCCTCCATCGAGGCATCTGGCCAGCTGGCCGGCATTTTAGCGTCGGCCGATTGCGGGGCGTCCGTTGACAGCCGGCTAAAAGAAGCCCGCGGAAATTTGAATCAATTGCCGGGTCCGGACCAGGGCTGTAAACTGGTGACTGCTCCCGTTCAGGGTCGCAAAACCTTTATCTGCTTTGATGAAGATACAACAGTTAAAAATGTGAAACAGGCCCTGGCAATGGGGTTTGACGCCACCGAACTGATCAAGCGCTTTACGGCCGCCGGAACCGGTCCGGGGCAGGGCGGTATTCCCGGGCACAATCTGCCGCTGCTTGTAGCCCAGTACCATGGCGATATTACGGCGACGGCCATGCCGACCACCGTGCGCGTCCCGCTGGTGCCCACCTTTATCGCCACTTATGCCGGCAGCAATCATGATATGTGCAAACGCACGCCGGTTCATGAATCCCAGAAAGCCGCCGGTGGTGTCATTCGGCGAATCGGCGTCTGGAAGCGGGTGCGCTATTTTTCAAAGGATTTGAGCTGCCGTAAGGAAATCGAAAATGTCCGCACCAACGTCGGCATGCTGGATGCGTCAACCCTGGGCAAATTCAGAATCTGGGGGCCTGATGCTCTAAAGGCCCTGCAGCGGGTTTACGTCAGCGACATGTCCAATATTGCTAACGGCAAAGTTAAATATTCGGCCATGTGCAACGAAGACGGTTGTATCATCGATGACGGCGTGGTCGTCAAAAGGGGTGAAAACGATTATTATTTTACAACCTCAACCGCCCGGGCCGGCGCTACGGTGGAATGGATCCGCTATCACACTCGCTATGACGGCTGGCAGTTTCACATGGTCAATCTGACTGATGCCTTTGGCGTGATCAATATCGCGGGACCCAGCGCGCGCGAAGTGATCGAGAAAGTCACCGATGCCGATATCTCCGATGCGGCCTTTCCGTATGCGGGGTATCGTGAATTTATGATTGACGATGCCATTCCGGTCCGGTCGATGCGTCTGGGGTTTGTGGGTGAGCTTTCCTTTGAGCTGCATGTTCCCGCATCCTATATGCAGTGCCTGTGGGAGGTGATCAGCAAAGGCGGTAAGAAATTTGGCATTCGTAATTTCGGGCTGGAAGCCCAGAATGTGTTGCGTATGGAAAAAGCCCACCTGATAATCGGTTCTGAATCCGAACAGCGCACCACACTCCATGATGTTGGCCTCGGTTTTCTGTGGGATCGGAACAAATCCGAGGCCAAAACGGTCGGGGCCGTGGCGTTGCG
>JASFJF010000506.1:0-3085 GCA_050122255.1 Desulfobacterales bacterium | reverse complement strand
TCAATCTTGATATCGTATTTTGTACCCAGCCTGGGCATCATCTTTTTAAAGTGCTTTCACGGCCTCCCGTTGGGCAGGTTCAGGAAGAATGTAACTTTTAGCATGCTGTCCTCCTTTTATTTTTTATGCTCTGCCATTCGCACCAGAAATTTATCGGCGGGCACAAAATCCACTAAACGAAGATCCTTTCGCTCTTTGCCATGACGGTCCAGGAATATTACCGTGGGGACACCCTTAACGCTATATTGGCACAACAGGTCTTCATACACGGGATTGCCCTTACGCGTAAGGTCAACTTTGATCATGACAAATTCATTTTTTGCCTGTTTAACGATTTCAGGATCATGAAAAGTGGCGTTATCCAGTTCACGACAGGGGGCGCACCAGTCGGCATAAAAATCTAGGATTACTGGCTTTTTTAATTGTCGGGCTTCGTTTAGTAACGGCTCCGAGTAGGGCTGCCAGGTTACGCCGGGCCCGCGTAGCATCCATGAGCCAATCAGCAGGGTTGCGATAACCAGCCCCGCCATTGCAGCAGCGACTCGCAGCCACTCGAATCCGCGGAACTTGGCTCGGGAACTATCAATCCAACCCAGGTGCAATGCCGCTGCCAGTGCAACCGCCGCCAGCAAGAAAATTCTTGCGGTTTCAGATAATAACGGCTGAACAAAATATGCGGCCATACCCACAAGAATCCAGCCAAGCAGCTTTTTGACCCACAGCATCCATTCACCGGAACGGGGAAGTTTGCTCAGCTGAGCGGAAAACAATGCCAGGAAAAATAGAGGTAGGCCCAGGCCCAGGCTCAGGGTAAAAAAGATTAAAAATGCGATCGGTATGTTTCCAATCGTCGCGACCCAGGTCAGCAGGCCCAAGATAAAAGGACCGATACACGCAGAAGCAACAACGCCAAGGGTTAATCCCATGAAAAGACTGCCTAAATAACCGGTATACGTCTGTGAAGCCGCTTGCGATAACGCATAAGGAAGTCGGATTTCCCAGAGCCCAAAGAGACTGGTGGCAAAAAAGACCAGGACTGCCGCCACCAAAGCGATTACGACCGGGTGTTGCAGTAGACTGCCGAACATCCCGCCTGTCAGGGCTGCCATCACTCCAAGTATTGAGTTGGTGATGGCGAGTCCGCCGATATAACAGATTCCATGCATGACGAACACTCGCTGACGGTTAGATTGCTGGCCACCAAAATAGGAAACTGTAATCGGAATTAACGGGTAGATACAGGGAGTCAGGTTCAGGGCGATTCCGCCGGCAAAGATTCCCAGCAGCGTCCAGAGCATTGCCCAGCCATGTAAAGACCCTGTCTGTTGGGGTGTCAGCGATGTTTCAGAAAGACCGGCAGGGGAGCTGACAACCGGCAATCCCCGGGCATGCCATTCCGGATAGCCCATTGGGTCACGAAAGATATTTTGATAACCAAGCTTTACGGCCACCCGGGCCGCCGAGTCGCTGCGGGCTCATGCCAGCCCCGCTCAGTAAAATACAATCAGACGATTTTTATCCGGGCCCAGAAATTTTTCAATGGCGCCTTTGTTGCGCCATCGAGATAGCCAGGTCGGCTCTATTGGAATATTGATGGCGCCTTTGATATGCCCCGTGCGGTATTCCCATTGCTGGCGCGTATCGACCAGAAGCATGGAATCCGGTTTTACCTTATATTTATTGGATAATTCATCTGTTCCGATCAACCAGTAGCCGCCTTGATTGGCTTCCGCCAGCACATCCTGCCATGTTGCTGTTTTGGGAGCAACTTCCCGATTGGTTTGCCAGAGGTAACCCATGCTTAGCACTACCGCCGCCAGAGCCAACAATGACTTCTTTAAACTGCTCATCACCACGCTTTCTGTCTACTTTTATGGGACTTTATTCGTGGCTGAAAGCCGCATCCACAAGAGTTTGGCAAAAATTTGTTTCAAGAAATCGAATATCGCCGGGGTCATTTAACCTGTTAGTTTCGTCGCGATTTCAGCCACGTGTTTGCCCTGGAAACGGGCGCCCTCCAATTCATTTTCAGTCGGCGTGCGCGAGCCATCACCGCCGGCGATCGTCGAAGCGCCATAAGGGGAACCGCCGGTGAGCTCATCGACGCGCATTTGACCCTGAAAGGCATAGGGCAGACCGACGACAACGAAACCGTGATGCAGCAGGGTAACGTGAAAGGTCAAAATGGTCGATTCCTGTCCGCCGTGCTGGGTAGCGCTGCAGGTAAAAACGCTGCCGACCTTTCCCACCAGTGCCCCCTTTGCCCACAGCTGTCCGGTGGCATCCAAAAATTGGCGCATCTGTCCGCACATATTGCCAAAGCGGGTCGGCGTACCGAAGATAACCGCGTCGGCCTGAGCCAGCTCGTCCACGGAGCATTCAGGTATGTGAGCAAATGCCTTTTGGGCCTCGACCGCGCCCATTTTTTCCAGGACTTCCGGCGGTAAGGTCTCCGGCACCCGCCGGATGTCGACTTCGGCGCTGGCCACTTGTTTTGCGCCTTCAGCAACCGCCTCTGCCATTTTGTAGACATGTCCATATGTTGAATAAAAAACTACCAGTACTTTCATGATCAATCCCTCCTGTGTGCGTTCTATGGTTTATTTATGAATTCGACTTTATACCGCAATTTACGCAGTGTATCCTGTTTTTTTTCACATAAAATGCTCAATTTATCTGCGATCACAGCGGTATACCGCGGAAACATGTCTTCGATCCTTTCAATGGGTTGGGATTTAAGAGGTATGTTCAGGCTCAACCAGACACGGATCGCTTTCTGCAGCATTAACCTCAACAGTGACGTGGACGATTTCATCATAATTCACCAGCAGGTTTTTGTAGTGCTCGGGTGATTTGGGATAATGGGTAACGACCGATACGATAACTGACAGATGATGGGTGCCCACGCGCCATACGTGTAAATCCGACACCCGATTGTCGGAATCCGACTCAATCAGAGACTTGATTTCAGCGATGGCCTCCGGATTCACATCACGATCCAACAGCACTTTGCCGCTATCGACGAGCAAGCCGTAAGACCAGCGTGAGATAATCAAGGCCCCAACAATTCCCATGATAGGATCCA
>JASFJF010000505.1:0-3095 GCA_050122255.1 Desulfobacterales bacterium | reverse complement strand
CGATACGATCATAAAAAGGCAGTGATTTGAGTGTCTTGGAAATGGCGTCGGGCTCGGATAGCTGTTGCTCCACCCAGGGCTTGACGGTTTCGCCGACCTTGATCGCCTGTCCGGTGACAATTCCCAGCAACCCGCCCAGCGGCAGCAGCACAACAAAAACGATGATCAAAAGCGTGGTAAGGGAAGCCGGGCTTCGGCGCCCGCCAAACCAGCGCTCAAACCGGCGGTACAGCGGATAGGACAGGGCCGAAAAAATGCCGGCCAGAAAAATGGCCATCAGAAACTGGCGGATCATTGACAGAAAAAGGGCCGAGATAAAAAAAACCAGCAGCAGCAGTACCCATTTATTGATCGCTTCTTTGTTCATCCTGTTGATCCTCAAAAAGGCGATTTGAAACGTTTTTATAAAAGTATAATCGATGCGGGCAAGTTTTTGCAAGATTATAAGTGATATGGATTTGAAAGCGATCACCAAAATAAAAAGCGACCGCAAAAAGCAACTTGCCGGTGGCATCGGCAACGTTTCCCGGATAAGGCGGCCGGTTCCTTTGCATAACAGCGCCACTGCCCAAAAGAACGGCCATGGCGACAACAAAACAAGGGATTAATTTTTTCTTGAAAAGGTAGATTTAGCCTATATTCTTGGGGGATTGATTTTGATTTTATCTGCCGACCTAAATTTCAATCCTGCGCGCTAATTACAAAAAGGTGGACTTCGCGGGGGCCATGGGCGCCATGAACCATAGTGGCTTCGATATCAGCGGTTTTGCTGGGGCCGGATATAAATGTCAGGCAATTGGTTAAGCCTTGCTGGCGTTCGTGCGGGTCCCATTTGAGAAGGGTGTAAAGCTCTTTTAAATCGGCGAGAATCTGGTTGAGTTTGATAACGGCAATATGTATGGCCGGCACCAGCGATACGGTGCGCGCCTGCCCGGGCCGTGTGCGCATCACCAAAGTGGCGGTGTCCGCCATACAAAAATCGGCTGAGGTCACACCAATATAGGCGTCGATAACCCGCTGCCGGATGTCATTGTCAGGGGTTGCCCTGGCTTCGGTGACAAATAGAGGTACATGCTGTTCGGCCAGCGCCGCCGGCAGACGCAGGTGCTCAACCAGCGGGTGCGACCAGGCCACGACACTTTTAGGGCCCCCCCATTCGGGATCTTTTTCCCGAACCAATGCGATGATGGCATCGGCCACCGCGCTGATGTCATCCCGGGGAATCACCTTCAGGTTGATGGGCTCGGCGGCTTCCATCAGAGTGTCGAGCAGTTTTTCGCTCTCCGCTGTGCTTCGGTTTTGGATGCGCTCCAATATCGCCCGGCTTTCAGCGGATATATCACCACCGAACAAATCAGTCTCGACCCGCGACGCCGTCAGCGGTTTTCCTAAAGCCTTTTTGATTGTGTGTATAAACTGCTCTTGTGCTGCATCTCTCATTTTAATCAACCGGTAGTGTGTACTTCATATCGCCTTTCGGAAAATGATATGCCCGCTATCGATTGTCACTCATCTTTTAAAGCACCACTCTTAAGGTCTTCTTTCCATCGGCTTATAAAACTTTGCTTGGCCAACGGCTTTAGATCGCGCCCTTGGGTCCAACCATTGAGCGGCGGCGGCAGGCGGCGGATCATGCCGTTTTGTCGGGGCATCAGCTTTTGTACGACAGACGCCATTCGCAGGGCAAGCTCATATACGGCACGTTTGCGGATAATCCAGGACCAAACCTGCCAAAAAAGCTGTTGCTTACGATCTTCCGGTGTCACCTGCCAGGCCGGATCGCCTTCGGCCAGCTTTGCCCGTAAGGCCAGCAGCATTCGCGGCAGATCGATGTTGACCGCACAGGCCTCCTGGCAGGCGCCACATAGGGTTTCACCCATACACAGATCTTTGGCGCGATTGATCCCCACTAGCAACGGTGTAACCACTGCGCCCACCGGCCCGGTGTAAGCGTAACCATATGAATGCCCGCCAATTTTGGCGTAGACCGGGCACACATTCAAACAGGCTGCGCACCGGATGCAGCACAGCATCTCGCGAAATTCGGGATCGGCTAGAATCCGGCTACGCCCGTTATCTAAAATAACGAGGTGAAACTCCCGGGGGCCGTCGGCCTCATCCGCCCGGCGCGGTCCGCCGATATAGCTGATGTAGGTGGCCATATTCTGCGCTGCAGCTCCCCGGCACAGCAGTCTTAAAAGGATATCATGATCTTCCAGGCGGGCGGCCACCCGCTCCATGCCCATGAACGCTATATGGACTTTCGGCAGGGTGGTTGACATGCGAATGTTGCCTTCGTTTGAGACGGTCGTAATGTGCCCGGTTTCGGCACAGGCGATATTGCAGCCGGAGGTGCCCATATCGGCCGCCAAAAATTTTTGCCGCAAAGCCTTTCGGGCAATCCAGGTTAGTTTTGGCGGATCATCCTCGTAAGGCGTATCGAGATGATCGGCAAAGAGCCGGCCGACCTCGTAGCGGGTTTTGTGAATTGCCGGCGCAATGATGTGTGATGGCGTCTCGTTGGCCAACTGGATGATATATTCGCCCAGGTCGGTTTCGGACACCTCAATGCCGGCACCCGTAAGCGCAGCGTTTAAACCAATCTCTTCGCTCACCATGGATTTGCCCTTGACCACGCGTCTGACCTGATGTTGCCGGGCGACATCCAGGCAATACTTCACAGCCGCCTGGCTGTCTTTGGCAAAAAACACATACCCGCCGTTTTTGCGGGTGTTGGTAGCCAGGGCCTCCAGAACAACGTCCAGATTTTCAATGGTTTTCATCCGGATCTCATGGGCTTTTAAGCGCAGATCGGGCCCCTCCGGCAACCGACGGTAACATTCAGCCGTGCCACGGCCAAAACGCTTCTGCAAATCCGCCAGCGCTTTTTGAAGGACCGGGTTTTTTATAGCCCTTTTGGCCTCAGCCACATAATTTTCGGGTGTTATTTTTGACATATTTGTTCTCTTTTTTTAACCGCAGACGCACGCAGACTTGCGAGGTTTCCTCCCAACAGGTCGTCGGGAGGAAAAAATCTGTCTGCGAGCGTCTGCGGTTAACTTACATCATTTTAGCCGCCAAGGATCTGTGCCAGA
>JASFJF010000504.1:0-3100 GCA_050122255.1 Desulfobacterales bacterium | reverse complement strand
AAAATTTTGTTCACTGTGGCACAGGATTTGCTCTATGGATATTTCAAAATCTTAATCGATCATTCAAAACAAAGGGGGGTGAAAAGCGGATCTTTAGATAAAGCGGACATGACAATTAGAATTTATAAAAAGCGAAAATCATATTATTTAAACATCATTAAACCAAGGGAGGCTAAAACATGTTACAAAAACTAAGAGGAAACAATTCTAAGGGTTTTACACTGATCGAGCTGATGATCGTTATCGCTATCATCGGCATCCTGGCAGCTATCGCTATTCCCAATTTTATTAGTTACCGCGACAAGGCGTATTGCAGTGCTGCCGAAGCTGACGTAGATTCGGTTATGGGAGCCATCGCAGATTACTTTGCTGACCCCGACAACATGTCAGTTCAAGCCACAAGCGCGGGGATGCCGGCCAGTGGTACGGATTTATCCAATAACAATACCTACACGATCACCGGTACGAGTTCTGCTTACACCGTGACGGTTACGGATGTTTCCGGCAGATGCCCCAGATTTGACACTATCTCAAAAACGATGTAATCACCCGATCGATTCGGATTTGCTTGCTTTTTTTTCAGGGGAAGAGAGGGGGTCTCTCTTCCCCTCATTTTTTTTGATACGTGCACCGTTGGTTACGCCCTTGCAGCCTATTGTTTAGTTTACCCCCTTTTTTTATTTCTGAACGGATAATGGCGACCCGGGCTTGTGATTTCCTCCGTTTCGAAATACAATATGATGATAAGATCGACTGCATGAAACCTATATATACGTCCTCGATTTAGACATACATTATTGATGACCGCTTTAACCCGCAAACAGCAATTTTTGTCGTTTCTGACACTGGTAATCATCGTTGCAGCGATTTACGTCAACACCCTGGGAGTTCCTTTTGTTTTTGATGATGTGCCCAACATAAAACACAATCCCCATATCACGCACACCCGTTTTTCTTCGGATGGCTTGTTGAGGGCCGGATTTGAAAGTCCGATGTCAAGCCGACCGGTGGCCTACATCAGTTTTGGGCTCAACTACTATTTTGGCGGCTACAATGTATTTGGCTATCATGTGGTCAATATCGTAATTCATCTGATCACGGGTTTTTTGCTGTTTGTGTTTGTGCAAACAACCCTGCTGTTATCATTGCAGACGACCGGCGATGGCTGCGGTCCAAAACCGTCAGCTGCCGTTTCGGTGCCGGCGCGCGGGTGGCGGTCGTTGGAGCCTTCATGGGTGTCGTTTTGGACCGCAGCCCTGTGGCTGGTGCATCCGGTTCAAACCCAGTCGGTGACCTACATTGTTCAACGCATGAACAGCATGGCCACCCTGTTTTTTGTGCTAAGCCTTTTGCTGTATGCCCGCGGCCGGATTTCCCAGAAGCAAGGCGCTAACGCGTCAGGGCGTACACGTGCACAGCCTTATATGTGGTTTGGCGGTAGCCTGCTTGGCGGACTGCTGGCCCTGGGTTCCAAGGAGATCGCTGCGACCCTGCCGTTTTTTATTTTTCTATATGAGTGGTATTTTTTTCAGGACCTGAGCAGATTGTGGTTAAAGCGCTACTGGATTTGGGTTGTGGTCATACCGATCATTTTTGTCCTTGTGGTTGCGATTTATCTGGGCGCTCATCCGTGGGACAAGATATTAGCGAGCTATGCCGGGCGAGATTTCACGCCGCTGCAGCGGGTGCTGACCGAATTTCGGGTGGTGATTTTTTATCTCAGCCTGCTGCTATGGCCGCATCCGTCGCGCTTGAATCTGGAGCATGATTTTACGCTTTCTTATTCATTATTTGATCCGGTGACCACTGCGTTGTCTTTAGGGCTGCTTTTGGGTTTGCTGGTGTTGGGGGTTGTCCTGGCGCCCCGGCAGCGGATACTATCTTTTTGCCTGCTGTGGTTTTTGGGCAATTTAGTGATTGAATCATCGGTGATTGGCCTTGAGCTGGTGTTCGAACACCGTCTGTACATGCCGTCGATGTTTATGATTCTGGCAGTCGTGATGCTGTTTTGCCGGTATGTCCGGCACCGGTGGCTGCAAGCGATGTTACTGGCAGCGGTTGTGATGGCCGGCGCTCTGGGGACTTTTGAAAGAAACAAGGTCTGGCAAGATGAGGTCACGCTCTTAAGGGATTGTATTGCAAAATCGCCCCGCAAAGCGCGATCTTATTATAACCTCGGAATCGCTCTGGCTGAAAGAGGGCACGCCGATGAGGCCATCAAACATTACCGGGCGGCATTGCAAATCAATCCAGGGTATGCGGCCGTTCACACCAACCTGGGTATTGAGTTATATCGTCTGGGAAAAGAGGATGAAGCATTGGATCACTATGCTAAAGCATTAGAAATTAATCCTGATTTTGAAAATGCGCATATTCAACTGGGAGTTGCATTGGCCGGAACCGGAAGGATCGCGGATGCCATTTATCATTATATGGAAGCCTTGCGCATCAATCCTGCATCGGCCGATGCGCAAAATAACCTGGGTAATATTTATCTGAAACAAGGACGCCTGGAGAAAGCGATGCAGCATTACGCGCAGGTGATAAAGTTAAACCCCGAGCATGCAGCCGCATTCAACAACATGGGTGTCGTTATGTTTCAGCTGGAAAAATTCGATCGTGCGATCGTTTTATTCAAAGAGGCCGTGCGTATCAATCCGAATTTTAATGATGCGCGCAACAACCTGGCAAGCGCAGCACGAGCGAAAAAGGCTGACGCCGCTGATTTCAGCGAAAATGGCAGTAAATGAAATTGCGCTTCATCGGCGCCAACCTCTACTGTGAGTTTGATTTTGAGATTTGAGACCAAATTTGAAACTTCTGCTATCAAAAAGGGCACTCGCCTATTATTTTTGCCTTTAATGGCTCTGGTGGTCTTGATTTCAGCCAATACCGTGCAGGCGCCGTATTTTTTTGATGATGAAATCAATATTACCCGCAACCCGCACATACGCCTGACAAAAATCACAGTCGATGATTTGTTGAGGGCCGGATTTGAAAGTCCGATGTCAAGCCGACCGGTGGCCTACATCAGTTTTGGGCTCAACTACTATTTTGGCGGCTACAATGTATTTGGCTATCATGTGGTCAATATCGTAAT
>JASFJF010000503.1:0-3103 GCA_050122255.1 Desulfobacterales bacterium | reverse complement strand
ATAGGATAAATCAATTATTCTGCCGCGTATAAATGGGCCCCGATCGTTGATTCGAACCACAGTGCTGCGATTATTTTCCAGGTTATAAACACGCACGTAAGTGCCCAACGGCAAAGTTTTATGCGCAGCGGTCATTGCATACATGTCATAAATCTCACCGTTGGATGTTTTCTTGCCGTGAAAATCGCGCCCGTACCAGGAGGCCAGGCCGCGCTGGCGAAAGCCATCGGAATGCGGCAATGGCTGATACCACTTGCCGAGGACTTTGTAAGGTTTTGGATGGCCGGGCTTGCTGGGCGGCGGCGTCGGAGATGAGGGTGGAGAGTTACTTGCACAACCGTAAACCCAGACAGCAATGCAGGCCCACATGAGAAGTAAACAAAGTTTATTTAAGCGAATGCGTTGGCGTAGGCTTCCGCACATAACCATCAATTCTTTCGCCGCTAATATCTGTCGACAAGACCGGGAGCATGCGGCATTCGGATGAAGGAGCTGTTACCGATTATTTTATTCTGTCCCATGTTAACGTTTTCGCTTTGGGGGCCGACGTTTGGGGGTTGTCCGTTTCTTACCGTTCAGGGCCAATTTTAGAACGTCTTTCATTTTATCGACAAAATGAAAGCGGATTTCCTTCTTGACTTTTGCCGGGACATCCTCAAGATCCTTTTGATTCCACTCCGGCAGGATGATCACCTTTATACCGGCCCTGTGGGCGGCCAGAACTTTTTCTTTAATGCCGCCAACCGGCAACACCTGGCCCCTGAGCGTGATTTCCCCAGTCATTGCCAGATCCTTGTGAATCGTCTTGCCGGTCAGCAGCGATGTTAATGCGGTCAACATGGTGACGCCGGCCGATGGGCCGTCTTTGGGTATCGCGCCGGCCGGCACATGAATATGCAAATCATGGGCATCAAAAAAGTCCTCATCGACATCTAATTTTTTGGCGTTTGACCGAATAAAGCTCAGTGCCGCTGTGGCCGATTCTTTCATCACATCACCCAGCTGTCCAGTAAGCGTTAACCCTTTTTTGCCTTTCATGGCGGTGGCTTCAATGAAGAGAAGCTCGCCACCGGTCGGTGTCCAGGCCAGGCCCGTGGCCACTCCTGGTGTCGACACCCTGGACTTCGTTTCAGAAGTAAACCGGATCGGTCCCAGGTATTCGTGAATATCGTCTATGTTGATGGTTACGGATTTAGCCTTTCCGGTGGCAATTTTGCTGGCCGTGCCGCGGCAAACATTGGCGATTTCCCGTTCCAGGTTGCGAAGCCCGGCTTCGCGCGTGTAGCCGGCAATGATCTGCTTCAGCGCGCCCTGGCTGAACTTAATCTGCCTGGCGTTTAAGCCATGTTCATCCCGCTGGCGCGGAATGAGATAGCGTTTAGCAATTTTGAGCTTTTCATCCAGCGTGTACCCGTGCAGCATCAAAACTTCCATACGATCGCGCAAAGCCGGCGGAATGGTATCTAAAATATTGGCGGTTGTAATAAACATCACCTTGGAAAGATCAAAGGGGACATCCAGATAATGATCGGAAAAGGAAAAGTTTTGTTCGGGATCGAGCACTTCCAGAAGGGCTGAAGAAGGGTCTCCGCGAAAATCGCTGCCGACCTTATCGATTTCATCGAGCATAAAAACCGGATTGTTGGATTCGGCCCGCCGTAGTCCCTGAATAATTCTGCCTGGAAGCGCACCAACATAGGTCCGGCGATGTCCACGAATTTCGGCTTCGTCTCTAACGCCACCCAGAGAAATGCGATGAAATTTGCGGCCCAGCGCCCGAGCAATCGATTGTCCCAGCGACGTTTTACCGGTGCCCGGAGGTCCTGCAAAGCATAAAATAGGCCCTTTTGACTCGGGCTTTAATTTACGGACAGCCAGGTATTCAATGATGCGCTTTTTGGGTTTTTCCAGCCCATAATGATCTTCATCCAGAATCTTTTGGGCTTTTGCAATATCAACGTTATCCGGAGTGCTTTCGTGCCATGGCAGGGTAGTGATCCAGTCCAGATAAGTTGACGCCACGGTGTATTCAGCCGAAGACGGATGCATTCTGGATAGACGGTCCAGTTCGCGCTCAGCCTCTTTGCGTGCTTCGGGCGGTGGATTTATTTCTTCGATTTTAGCCCGGTACTCTTCGATTTCGACCTGAGCCTCATCCTGTTCACCAAGCTCTTCTTTAATGGCCTTGAGTTGTTGCCTGAGGTAGTATTCTTTCTGGCTCTTGTCCATGTCTCCTTTGACCTGGCTCTGAATTTTATTGCCCAGTTCAAGGACGCTCAGCTGATGATTCACCAGCCGGGTTACTTCTTTGAGCCGCTCTTTGATATTTTGCATCTCAAGAACTTGTTGTTTTTCATTGGGAGTGGCATTGATGGTTGATGCAACCATATCCGCAAGCGTGCCGGGTTCAGGAATTGATTTGGCCATCTGGCCGATCTCCGGAGGCAGCGCCGGGGAAAGCTCCACGATACGAATAAACTGGCCGACCAGGTTGGACATGAGCGCTTCAGTTTCCTTGGTCTTGGTCTCATCTTCTTCCAAAACCTGGATTCGTGCACGAAGATAGGGCCGGTTGTTTTCCCAGGATTTTATTTTAAACCGATGGAGGCCCTGGACCAGCAGCTGGGTTCGATTGTCCTGGGTTTTGGCCATTTTTAAAATAAGAGCGCTGGTCCCGATCGACGCCAAGTCGTTGCGGTCCGGCTTGTTTCCTTCTTCGGGCTTTTCGGATACCACCAGACCGATGATCCGGTTTTGTGCCATGGCCTCGTCGACCAGCCGTATTGATTCACCCTGCATGACTACCAGTGGCAGTACCATTTTAGGAAACAGAGCTGCATCAAATAACGGCAGGATTGGAAGCAGTTCGGGAATTTTTTCGGAATTAATTTCCGGCGCTGGTTTTTGATCAGGTTGATCCGTCATAAGTTCCTCCAAAAAGGGTCATCTAATTCTAAATCTAAATTAACTTTCGCGGTTATCCGCGATACTCCAGTTGGATACATCTGATGTTATCTCACCACGAAGAGCACAAAGGGTACACACATCAATTTAATTTTATGCTTTCGTGTGCTTCGTGCCCTTTGTGGGTATAGAGACATCA
>JASFJF010000502.1:0-3106 GCA_050122255.1 Desulfobacterales bacterium | reverse complement strand
CTTTGCCAGTTTGCGACAGATTGAGGCCAGCTCGCGCTCAAGGTTACGCACCCCGGCTTCGCGGGTATAGCGTCGAATAACCGCCAGGATGGAATTTTTGCTGAAGATGACGTTTTTTTGCTCAAGGCCGTTGAATTTAATCTGCTTGGGAACCAAAAAGCCCTTGGCAATATGGTATTTTTCGTATTCTGTGTAGCCGGGCAGACGAATAATTTCCATGCGGTCCTGCAGCGGCAGGGGTATATCCGGCAGGGTGTTAGCCGTTGTAATAAAAAGGATGTCTGAAAGATCGTAATCCATATCCAGATAATGGTCATTGAAACTGAAATTTTGCTCGGGATCCAGGACCTCCAGCAAAGCAGCAGACGGATCGCCCCTGAAATCCATGCTCATTTTATCGACTTCATCCAGACAGAATACCGGATTGTTCACGCCGGCCTTTTTCAGGGACTGTAGGATTTTACCCGGCAGGGCCCCGATATAGGTGCGACGATGTCCCCGGATTTCCGCTTCATCTCTGACCCCTCCAAGGGACAGGCGCACGTATTTGCGGCCGGTCGCCCGGGCGATGGATTTGGCCAGCGAGGTTTTACCCACACCCGGTGGGCCGACAAAACAAAGAATGGGCCCCCGGATTTTTTTAACCAGTGCCTGGACGGCCAGATATTCTAAAATGCGCTCCTTGGGCTTTTCCAGACCATAGTGGTCTTCATCGAGGATTTTTTCGGCCTCATCAAGGTCGTCGCGCACCTCGCTTTTTTCGTACCAGGGCAGGCTAATGATCCAATCGACATAGTTGCGAACCACCGTGGCTTCGGCTGACATGGGCGTCATCATCTTTAGCTTTTTGAGCTCGGCCTGAACCTTTTCGGTGGCCTCTTCGGACATCTTTTTGTTGTTGATTTTTTCTTCTAGCTCTTTGATATCATCGCCCGGATCGTCATCAGCACCCATTTCTTTTTTTATGGCCCGCATCTGTTCGTTCAGATAGTAATTCTTCTGGGTTTGTTCCATCTGCTCTTTGACGCGGTTTTTAATACGCTGATCCATGCGATAGACTTCGATTTCCATCTTAATCAGGCTTAGCAGAAGCGACAAACGTTCGGTGGGGGAAAAGGTCTCCAGCAGCTTCTGCTTGTCCTCTATTTTAAATGAGAAATGCGAGGCCACCGTGTCAGCCAGTTGAGAGGAATCTACAATCGCCGAGGCATTGGTCACCAGTTCCTTTGAAATATTTTTGTTAACTTTTGCATATTCTTCAAATTCTTTGATGACCGATCGCACGAGCGCAAGTGCTTCGGCTTCATTGACGACCGGCTCAATGATTTTCTCAACCTGGACCTGAAAAAAATCATCTTCGACTGAAAAGCGCTCGATCCGCGCTCTCGATTTTCCTTCCACCAGTGCCTTGACGGTTCCATCCGGCAATCGCAGCAGTTGAAGAACTTTACCGATAGTGCCCACGCTGTTGATGTCACTTTCCCCGGGGTTATCAACGTTGGCGCTTATCTGGGTTGACAGAAAAACAAGCTTGTCTTTGTTCATGGCATCCGCCAGAGCATTGACCGATTTGGTTCGCCCGACAAAAAGCGGTGCCACCATATGCGGAAGGACCACCAGGTCCCTTAAGGGTAATAGGGGTAAGAACATCTTTGTTTGCATTGCTCCTTCGTCTTTGAAAAATTTGGGTATGTTAACCATGGGTTTCCTTTTTTTTAAATATGTCTCTTTATGCTATTTTTTATTTTGTTGTTTAACTCATGTTGTGCCGATGCATGAATGAGGAGTTTTCTTTATAGGCTCCGGCCTGTGGCAAGATTTTACGTCTCATTTATTTTCACTCGCATGTTCAACAAGTCGCACAAGCCCGCCTGCCTCGCCTGAGCGCTCGCGATGGCGGGCAGAGGTTTCAGATCGAGGCCTACTTGAAGTACGGTAAGGTCTGGAACCTGCGGAGAGCGCCGCTCATGGAGAAAAGTTCAATTCTCAATCGAAATCAAGCCTGTTTCTGCGTCTGCTCATAGAGTAATATCGGATCCTCCTTGTTCAAGACAACATCCTCACCGATAACACATTCCTTGACATCAGCAATTGACGGGATCTCATACATGATATCGAGCATGCAGGACTCCAAAATCGCCCGCAGACCCCGCGCGCCGGATTTGCGCTTCATGGCTTCGCGCGCAATGGCTGCCAGCGCGCTGTCGGTGAGCCTCAGGTTGACCCCTTCCATTTCAAAAAGCATCTGAAATTGTTTGAGCAGGGCATTCTTGGGTTCTTTTAGGATCCGAATCAGGGCGTTCTCATTGAGCTCGTCGAGGGTGGCCACCACCGGCAGCCGACCGAGGAACTCAGGGATCAAACCGAATTTTATGAGGTCCTCGGGCTGGACATCCATCAGGATTTCGCCAATCGTTCGCTCTGTTTCGAGCAGAATCTTGGCGCCGAATCCCATTTGCTTGGATCCCAGCCGACGTTGAATAATCTTTTCCAGGCCGTTGAACGTCCCGCCGCAGATAAACAGGATGTTGGATGTATCGACTTTGACAAAATCCTGCTG
This sequence comes from Desulfobacterales bacterium, assembly GCA_050122255.1. Lineage (GTDB taxonomy): Bacteria > Desulfobacterota > Desulfobacteria > Desulfobacterales > JAHEIW01 > JAHEIW01. The sequence goes on along the minus strand of JASFJF010000502.1, from coordinate 546 downwards.
CGGATGTTTGCGCCCGCCCTTGGGCGGAACGCTGGCCGTTGTACCCTCGATTATCTTCAGCAGGGCCTGCTGGACGCCCTCCCCTGAAACGTCACGCGTGATCGAAGGGTTGTCGGACTTGCTGGCAATTTTATCGATTTCGTCAATATAGACGATACCGCGTTTGGCTTTGTCGACATCGTAGTCTGCATTCTGGAGCAGAGACAGGATGATATTTTCGACATCCTCACCCACATAACCTGCCTCTGTCAGGCTGGTGGCGTCAGCAATGGTAAACGGCACGTTTAAAAATCGTGCAAGCGTCTGGGCCAGCAATGTTTTACCGCAGCCCGTCGGGCCGATCAGCATGATGTTGCTCTTTTGAATTTCCACGTCACCCGTATTCATGGTGGAATCCAGGCGTTTGTAATGGTTGTAAACGGCTACGGATAGCACCTTTTTGGCCGATTCCTGTTCGATAACATAACCATCGAGCTTTTCCTTGATTTCTTTGGGTGCCAGGATGCGGTCTGTATCCTTTGAATCTTTTTCGCTTTCTTCCTCGAT
>JASFJF010000501.1:0-3110 GCA_050122255.1 Desulfobacterales bacterium | reverse complement strand
TGGGGTGAAGCTCTTTGTCTACGGGGAAGTAAACCACGACGCTTGCGCGAGGTTTTCACCCGGGTCCTTTCCATTTTGGATTTTTCTCTGCGTCCACGCTGCAATGCCTTGCGGCGCTTGAGGTCACCATATTTACCGAATCTTCCGCCCATGATATCCCGGTTGTAAATCCTATGAGCCTCGTATCAATAATGCATCCTCTGACTATCCAGTAGGTGCTCTATACTGTGCGATTTGCCTTGAAATTGCAATGAGTTCATCTTTTTGGTCCCAAATTTCACCATCTTCTTCTAAAAGCCCACAGGTGATAAAGCGTGTTCGAAAGCGGCATTTAAGCCACTGAGTTGTTGGAATTTTACGAATATTAACTGATAATTCTATCGTAGGGACCCAAGCTGCCATTCCTTGGCTGGATAGAACCGCCGGGGGAAATGAATCGGCAATGAGCAAAATCGATGGTATGTCAAAGGGCCGGTCGTTTTTAAACTTTATGTATCCCTTACTCTCTGACTTATCGGACAATTTTCCCGACAACCAGCCAGTGCATACGGGATCCAACCGAACATCCATTTGGCTGAAAAGTGTGTAATTTGGGATCTCAGGTACAGGTGGACAATTTTCCAGTTCGGTAATTTCAGGGGATGGTGCTTCACAGCTTTCTAAAGGACAATCCTTGTTTTCGTCGCTAAATGTGCCAAATGCCCTGATTTTTTCTTTTTCTTTTTGTCTTAAACTGCCCTGGAAACGATTAAATTGTCTTGAAGCAGCCATTTTTTCGATCAAAATTTTGGCATCTCCCGGCTCACAGCGGTTTAAAAAATTAGCCGTTATGATGGGTGTTGCTTTCATTTCGTTATGTTGCATCATGGCTTGAGCCAGGATGGCCATTAGATAACCGCCATCTGGTATCCCGTTTATTGACCAATTGTTTGAAATAAACCCGTCAAAAGATGAAGGCTCATCCGGCTTGGATAAAATATCGTTATCAAACAGGTGCATTCCATTTTTTCCTTTCATTCCATTAGATTTTGATTGGGAATAAAGCTATGCTAAATAATTGATTTATATTAAAATCGTCATAAGATCAAGCCGTTTTGGGCTGGAGAAGTTTTAACTTGGGGTCGACACGGTTTTTTAAGATATCGGGCTTGAAAAACAATCATGTGTCCTTCGCTTGCGTTATCGATTTCAAAGCTGTAGTTAAAGAGCGAGTGTGTGCATTAACAGGACTCGCTTTTGAATTCTATGCCCTCAGAGTCGGGTGCTTTGAATTTAGAAGATTTGCGCTTTTTTGGGATCAGGCAAATGATAAGGATGTGTAAAGAATCAGATTACGATGCCGTATTCGAAATCATCAACGAAGCTGCACAAGCCTATAAAGGCGTTATACCACAGGATCGGTGGCATGAGCCCTACATGTCACTTGAAGAGCTCAGGGCCCAAATTGACGACGGTATTGTTTTCTGGGGCCTGGAACGTGATGGCCGGTTGCTCGGTGTCATGGGTATCCAGGATAAAGGCCGTGTAACCCTCATCCGCCATGCCTATGTTGTCACCGGGGAACAAAACCAGGGAATCGGGAAAAAGCTGCTCCAACACTTGCAAAGCATGACCGAAAAACCCATCCTTATTGGTACCTGGGCAAATGCCTCATGGGCAGTTTCATTCTACCGAAAAAACGGCTACACGCTTGTTTCTGATGAAGAAAAAAATCGTCTTCTCAGAAAATATTGGTCGATTCCGGAGCGGCAAGTGGAAACTTCCGTGGTGTTAGCCAATCAAACGTGGTATCGGACCCAATCCGGTAATTGAACTGAGAGTTAAGGTGGTAAAAGTGAATATCCATTCTATTTAAGTCCTTGGGTATCGTCATCGCTGACTATTCAGAATTCAAGATTTGGCCCCCTTTTGACGGGCCGCCTGTATTCAGCGCCCTGGTTCGTTAAAACCGTTTAATATGACCCCTTGGCAAGGAGGACGATTATGGCTGAAACCATTGTGATGATTCACGGGATGTATGGCGGCAGCTGGTACTGGGAAAATTATAAAAATTTTCTGGTACAGAGGGGCTTTAAATGTCATACGCCCATCCTTCGCTATCATGACATGGATCCAAACGACGAGCCGCATCCAAAGCTGGGCACGACCAGTCTCCAGGATTATGCACGGGATCTTGAAAATTATATCCGCAACCTGGATCAAAAGCCATTCCTGATGGGGCATTCCATGGGGGGGCTGCTTGCCCAGATTTTAGGGTCCCGCGGATTGACCAAAGGCCTTGTTTTGCTGACGCCTGCGTCGCCAAGCGGCATAAATGCCTTGAAGTATTCGGTTATCAAAAGCTTCTGGAGCGTGCTCACCAAATGGGGGTTCTGGTATAAACCCAATCGATTACCATTTGAAGCGGCGGTATATTCCATGCTGCATCTTCTCTCTGTAGAAGAACAAAAAGCGGTTTATGACAGATGCGTATACGAATCCGGACGGGCGGCCTCAGAAATCGGCTTCTGGCTATTGGATTTCAGGGGGGGATCAAAAGTGGATCATTCCAAAGTCACCTGCCCGGTTTTGGTCATCGCCGGAGCTCAAGACAGAATAACACCTGCTTCCGTGGTTCGAAAAGTTGCCGGCAAATATAAAGCGGTCTCAACTTACAAAGAATTTGAAAATCACGCCCACTGGGTCGTCGGCGAGCCGGGTTGGGAAGAAATTGCAGAATTTGCAGCTGACTGGATAGATCAGGTTTCGGATCATACATAACACCTGCAGTTGCAAAATCATCCTTCTTTGGCGTTTAAGGGATGACGGATCTGTGGAAAACCGTGTACCCTTCACCTTTTGCCGATATTTTATTTGTTTCTGCGGGCCTGCCACGTTGTAGCTTGCAAAACCGCAGCCGGGACCTTTAACATGCACATCACCAACGCTGCCGGTTCACAATTCAAAATTGGGGCGTCCCTGCTTTATTTGGCTTGCGGGATAAAATTGAAGATTGTGCTTGACACCGACGCGTTCATTTTGTTCGAAAAGAGGCATGCAGCCTCAAAAAATCCTTAAAAAATACTTCGGATACGATACGTTTCGCGAACATCAGCTTGAAGTCATCCGGA
>JASFJF010000500.1:0-3112 GCA_050122255.1 Desulfobacterales bacterium | reverse complement strand
ATAGCTGCCCATGGCCGCAAGGATGGCGTCCGCTATTTCTTCATCCTTTTTGCCTTCGGCACGCAGCTGCTTTATTTTTTGGGCGTTCAGCGCCACCAGCTGCCGGAAACTTTCCCGGTCCCGGGAAAAGAAAACAAAAAATCCCAGGATAAAAATCAGGATTGAGGAGATCATGGCCACGTAGAGATCATATTTGGGGTCCGGGAAAAACGGCCGCAGTAAACTGTCCGGGTTGCCCGCATTCAACAGCGAATACATGGCCACCAAACCGACGATGATCATTAGCACATAGATGACGGTCAGTAGCGGCTTTGGCAGCACTCTCGAATCCTTTCAAAAGTAAAAAAATGGGGAAAAGCCACGATGTGCCCTTCCCCATATCTGTGGTAAGATCGGCAATCCCGAAGGGTTTTAAAAGCTCAAGATTAAACCGGACGGGCTTCACCCTCTTTCATCGCGGCCCATTTGGCTTCAGCTTCCTCCCAGGCTTCTTCTGAAGCTTCCTTTTCCCAGACTTCAAGTCCGCGCTCCGCCCGGGTGGCGCCGGGCAGAATATTATCAAGGATGATGCCAAGCAAGGCGGTCACCGCCATTCCGGTGGTCAAGATGGCCTGCAGGATTTCACCGAGAACTTTGATGAAGGCACCACCTGCGCTCCAGTCTATCGGTACCGCACCGGCTGAAAGCATCGGGTTGAAGTGATAGGGCACCGATAGCCCGGCGAAAAAGGATATGCCGATGATAAACAGATTGCGGGAGTTGTTCAGATTGACAATCTGCAGGTTGGACAAGCCCACCGATGCGATCATACCGAACAGCCCCACGAACATGGCACCCACCACCGGTTTCGGCAGAGTGGCCAGGATAGCACCGAACTTGGCCACAATCGGGATAATCAGCATGACCGCCGCACCGCAGCGTACCACCCGCCGGCTGGCCACGCGGGTCAAGCCAATGGAGCCGATGTTCTCAGAATAGGTGGTCGTGCCGTTACAGGTTTGCAGGATACCGGCAACGAAGCAACCCAGGCCCTCTGCGCCCAGGCCGCGGGAAATCATGCGACCGGTCGGCACCGGCGCCTCGGAAATCCGGGCGCAGGCGTAATAGTCACCGATGGATTCGATCATGGAAGCCAAATAGCCGGCCAGCATGCCGAACGCTCCGGCCCACAGTGTTGCACTGCCGAAATCCGGAAAACCCCACTTAAACGGCATCAACGGCTTCAGGCTCAACCAGGGCGCCGCCCCAATCAGATCGGTTTTCAAATAGGCCGGGCTGTCTGGAGCAATCATGCCGGTTACCGTACCGATCAGCGATGCCAGCCATCCGGTGACAATGGCCAGCAGTACCGGAAATAGCATGAAAACTTTAGCCTTTTGCGAAAACACCTGGGAGTACAAAACCAGGGCCACCAGGGTGATCAGGGAAATGATCCAGTTACTGGCCATCCACGGCGCACCAATGCCATAGAGGGCCAGACCGATCATGGCAATCGTAGGCCCAATCACGATCGGGCTGATGATTTTGCGCACCTGGCCCATGATGCCGGTATACCCCAGGATAATTTCAAACACCGAGGCAATCATAATGGCGCCGGCCACATGTTGGATCTGAATCTGCCACATGGGTTCCGGACCGGTCAACTCTTTAGCCGCCACCATGCCGATAATGGCAAATGTGGGCCCTAAAAACGAAAATGTGCCGCCCTGGATAACGGGCAGCTTGTTGCCCAGCGGAGACTGCTGAATCAGGGTACACAAACCGGAAGTAAAAAAGATGGTTGAAATCATCAGTGCCAGCTCTTCCGGGGGCAACTTCATGGCCCCGCCGACAATGAAGGGGATGAGGACCGTGGCGCCGAACATCGTCAGATATTGCTGGATGCCGAGCAAAACCGCCAGCGGCCACCTCGGTTTACTGCCAAGCGGATAAACAATCCAGTGTTGCTTCTCCTGTGCGTTTTCTTCGCTCATTATCTGTTGACCTCCTTTATGCGTTTGCCCCCATGTGGGGATTATTAAAACCTGAATCTTGCATGAAAATGAATGAGAAGTTGAGAATGTGTTAAATCACAGCTGGCTTAACAAATTGTAGAACCGATTCAAAATACCAACAAGGATTAAAGGATGAACATCATTTTATCTCAGTCATTTTCACCCAGCGGGCGAGCCGGAGGCTTCAATCTGCTGCGTTATTAAGGTCAAGGCATAGTTGACGATCGCCTCGCCCTTAAATGCCTTGCATATGAAAGCCTCCGGCTCGTGCAAAATTTAGGTAAAAAGTAAAACCACCCACCTCCCTCTTGTCAAAAAAAAGAAGCTTTAAACCAAGGGATGTTCTTATTGAAACAGCCTAATGATGATGTTGAGCGTTTTTGTGTTAGGATCCAACGGTTCGGGTCAGGTCGACATACTGATCGGGTCGCAAATCCCGGAAAAATTGCCAGCCGTCGCGAACCTCACGGATAAGCTCCAGATCAAGATCGGCGATCACAATTTCGTCTTTGTCTTCACTGCCTTTGACCAGCAGCTCACCGCGCGGATCTACGAAATAGCTGGAACCGTAGAATTTGCCGAATTCCCACGGTTTTTCAAGACCGACGCGATTATTGGCCCCGATAAAAACACCATTGGCAACTGCTTGAGCCGGTTGCTCCAGTTCCCATAAATATTGAGATTTACCCGATGTCGTGGCAGATGGATTAAACAGGATTTCCGCCCCTTTGAGGGCCAGCAGGCGGGCACATTCAGGAAAATGCCGGTCGTAGCAGATATAAACGCCGATTTTGGCGTAAGCGGTTTCAAATACCGGAAAGCCTAAATTGCCCGGTTTAAAATAAAATTTTTCCCAGAAGCCCGGCCAGGTGTGGGGTATGTGTATTTTACGAAATTTGCCCAGGTAGGTGCCATCAGCGTCAACAACGGCAGCGGTATTGTAATAGACCCCCTCTATTTCCATTTCATAGACCGGAATCACCATGACCATCCGGTATTTTTGGGCGTACTTGGCGAGTCGCTCGGTAGTTGGACCTGGCACCGGCTCGGCGTTTTGGTACCATTTAATGTCCTGTTCGGCACAAAAATAGGGGCCATAGAATATTTCTTGCAGACAG
>JASFJF010000499.1:0-3132 GCA_050122255.1 Desulfobacterales bacterium | reverse complement strand
GGCCTACGGTGGTGCTCAAACCCTGTTTGGTGTTTTTCCGGATCTGACGTGTTTTGGAAAAATCATAGGCGGTGGACTGCCCGTGGGTGCATACGGCGGGAAGCGAGACTTGATGGCCCAGATTGCACCGCAGGGATCCGTCTATCAGGCTGGAACGCTGTCCGGCAATCCAGTGGCCATGGCAGCCGGTATCGCAACCCTTAAAGAGATTCAAAAAGACGGGTTTTACGAGAGCCTGGACCTAAAAGCAGAACAGCTGTTATCTGGGCTTAAAAAGGCTGCCCGCATGGCGGCCATCCCGGTGCAGGCCCAGCGGATCGGCTCTATGCTAGGATTCTTCTTTAATGACCGGCCGGTTCACAATTTTGATGATGCCAAAACCAGTAATTTAGAAAAATTTTCTGCCTTTTACAATGGGATGCGCCGAGAGGGAATTTACATTGCGCCCTCCCAGTTTGAAGCACTGTTCATTTCCGCTGCCCATGAGACCGAACACATTGAAGCCACCCTTGATGCAGCCGAGCGGGTCTTAGCTGAGCTTAATTGACAGCGTCAGACAGGCCTGACGATAGCCGCCCGGTTTGACCTCGCTGAAGCTTGTGGTGCCAAAATTGAATGATGATGAAACGATGGCCAAGGAGAGCGCACAAATGGAAGATATCCGTAGTCAGGAAAATTTAATCGAGACCTATTTAAAAAACAACAAGAAAGAGCAGGCTGTTGAGCTGCTTTTTGATTTGATTGCCCAATGCGCACAAGCGCATGATTTTGCAAAAGCAGAATCATTGCGCGATAGACTTTTTGAAATCGATTCGATGGCATTAGATGAAATTGTCAAATCTGCTGAAATTATTGAGAACGCAAAGATGAGCGCCATGGACCCGGCGCACTTGGAAACGTGGTCCCATTTTTATAAACATCTGACAAAAGACGAATCGATTGCGCTTTACGATAGCATGCATTCGGCAGTCTATGAAGCCGAGCAGATTGTTTTCCGGCAGGGCGAGCTAAATCAGAATCTGTATTTTATCAATGCCGGCCGGCTAAAGCTATTCTATCATAAGGGTAAACACGCCATCCTGCTGAAAACACTGGGCCCCGGAGATCTTACCGGTGAGGACACCTTCTTTACGAATTCAACCTGCACAACCTCTGCGATGGCCCATTCAACTGCCAAATTAAATGTCATCGATAAAACCGTTTTGCAAAAATGGAAGGCAAATGTGCCCAATCTAGTCAATAAACTGCAGGATTACTGTACTGGATTGGAGCCCATAAAGGATTTGCTTCAAAAGAAGGAACTCGAACGTCGAACGCACCCACGGTATGCCATAGCCTGCGGCGCAGCAGTTCAAATTCTGGACCGACAGGGCAGTAAGACTTTTAAAGCCGATCTTAGCGACATTTCTGCCAGCGGCGTATCGTTTATAATGAATACATCACCAACCACGGCCGAATCGCTGCTGGGGTGTCGTCTAACCCTAAAATGCACCCTGCGTAGATCTTTTCCTGAAATCAACATCGATCAGGAAGGCCGCATTGTTGGTGTGCACGCCCAGTTGTTCAATGAACACTTTATCAACGTAAAATGGGAACATCCGCTTGAAGATGGTCTGATTGAAGAGATTAAGGCCTACGGGTAGGGTTGTAAATGTATTGATTTATATGCAAATATTTGCCATAATGGATTATACCGTTTGCCAAGACAGTATTCCCAAATACGACAGGGCTGTCTGAACAGCTTTTCGGACAGCGTCTGTATACGAAAACGTTTCGATGGCAATCATCTTGGTTGCGTTCACCGCGATCGGCCAACAGGGGGGTTGATGGACGGGTGTAAGCCCGTACCATCATGAATGGCCGTGCGTGTATTGTAAAGAGGTTTGGGCCTGAGGGTATCAGCGGTCATGGATCGGCCGAATATCGCATCGGTATTCAACAGATTCAGGCCGCTTTGCGCCGGGAGGAAAAAATGGAGCCGATGGACTCATGGCCAAACTAACCCCCGAAAATAAATCTGCACAGCCGCACTTTTTAGACACCAGCCCGAGCGCAGGGCCTTCATCCCTGATTGAACATTTCAACGGTTTTGCCATCACCACCGACCGCCACGGTCAAATTGTATTTGTCAACCGGATGGCAATGCGGATTAGCGGTTTGAATCAGTCTGAAATTATGGGGCGATCGCTCGACCTGTTGTTTGATTTGACGACCGAGCAGGCGTCAGCGATCGCTCAATGCCTGGATCACAAAACGACCCTGACTTTTGAAACAACCGCTCGCTGCAAATCAGGGACACCCCTTATCGTCCAGCTCAATGTTTCAGCCGTGGATTCGGCTGTAGCTGGCAGCGGACTGGCTGTATTTGCAATCGATGTTTCCGGCCTCAAGCGCACAATAGAAGAACAGACGCAACTGGTTACCGCGGTTGAACATGCAGCAGAATCAATTATTGTCACCGATTCCGCAGGGGTTATTGAATACGTCAACCCGGCTTTTGAAAAAATCACTGGATATTCGCGCCAAGAAGTTATAGGTGCCAACATCGAGCTGCTGGACAGCGGACAGCATTCCAAAGCCTTTTTTAGCACCATCATCGATACCCTGCAGCGAGGCAAAATATGGCAAGGGCGAATGATTAACAAACGCAGCGATCATTCATTATACGAAACTGAAGCCACCGTATCTCCGATCAAAAATAAAGCCGGATCAATTACCAACTACGTCAGCGTCCAACGGGATGTTTCCCATGAAGTGCGTCTGGAAAGGCAGCTGCGTCAAGCCCAGAAGATGGAAGCCATCGGCACCTTGGCCGGTGGTATTGCGCATGATTTTAATAATCTTCTCATGGGAATTCAAGGCAATATATCACTGTCACTTCTGGATATTGAACCTGCTTCACCCCTTGTTAAAAATCTAAAAAAGATTGAACAATACGTTCAGAACGGCGTTGATCTAACCAAACAATTGCTGGGCTTTGCCAGGGGGGGCAAATACGAAATCAGTTTGCTCAACCTGAATGAATTAATCAAAGAGCAAAATCTCATGTTTGGCCGTACCAACAAAGATATCATTTTTAAAAATGAAGCCAAACCGGACCTCTGGACTGTCGAAGCGGATCGGGGGCAGATC
>JASFJF010000498.1:0-3156 GCA_050122255.1 Desulfobacterales bacterium | reverse complement strand
TTTGTGGCCATGATGGCCGTTAAACTGGTCAATGATGGCCCGGTCACCATTATCATCGAGAGTCCGCAGGGATCAAAATCGCATGATTGATATCGCTGCTCATCAGTCCAAGACCGTTATCAATTTGTTCCGGCATGTTATTTGGGCCGGAGCGGCCAACAGGTTTATGGCTTTTTTCGATCGTCTACATTCAACTGCCTGCAATCGATCTATATGCCTTGAACCGGATCATCGGTCGCAAAAATCCGCTGCCAGTGCCTTGCTGTGGCTACCGGTGATATGCCTGTTTTTGCTGCCGGCCGGGCTAAAGGCCCAGGATTTTTCTGAACTGGATGCTTTGATCGGCAAAAACGATTCGATCCTGATCACCGATTCCCAGGAACGAATTTTATATTCGAAAAATGCCGACCAAAAACGGATACCGGCTTCAATCCTAAAAATATTCACTTCCCTGGTGGCCCTTCATTATCTTGGCGGCGATTATCGTTTTCCGACCGAATTTTATCTGGATCGCCAAATGAATCTGAAAATCAAGGGATATGGCGACCCGCTGCTGATTTCCGAGGTCATTTTAAAAATTTCACAGCTCATTGCGGTGCTTTTAAAAAATTCAAATCCGTTAAACAACCTCATCCTGGATGATTCCTATTTCAAGCAACCGTTGACCATACCGGGCATCACTTCATCCAGCCAACCCTATGATGCTCCGAACGGAGCGCTGTGTGTCAACTTCAATACGGTCGCATTTAAGCGCACTGCACAGGGATATGTCAGTGCCGAATCGCAAACACCGTTGTTACCCTTTGTCATCAAAAAGATAAAAGCATCGAAACTGAAAGCAGGTCGTATTGTCTTTTCGCACCACAAAGACGAAATATCGATTTATGCTGGCCTGTTATTTCAGTATTTTTTAAAAAAGCAGGGGATTCGCTTTAACGGCAAGGTCAGGCTTGGAAGGGTCAACCCTGAAGCTGACCGATTGATATACCGCTATGAAGCCTTGACTGCGCTCAATCAAAATGTTGTGCGGCTCTTGGAGCATTCCAATAATTTTATGACGAATCAGCTGCTGATAGCCACCGGTGCTAAAGTTATCGGATCACCGGGCACACTTACCAAGGGTGTTACCATTGCAAACGATTACGCCAGACAGATGCTGGGCATCGCGGATATGACGATTGTCGAGGGATCTGGGATATCACGCGAAAACAGGGTCTCGGCAATGCAGATAGATCGTATATTGCAGGAATTTCTACCCTACCATTACTATATGAGGCGGGCGGGAAGAGAGTATTACAAAACCGGCACGCTCTACGGAATCAGTACGCGTGCCGGCTATATTCGAAGGACCAACGGCCAGCTCTACCGCTACGTCATCATGCTGAACACCCCGGGCAGATCCACCGAGCCTCTGGCATTAAGACTGCTGCGCATCCTGGATTAATGTGCAGAATTGAAAGCGGCCGTTGATTTTGATTGCATGTGTCCAAGGAAGACCTTGTAAAAATTAAAGATTCTTCTTAAATTTCCGATAACGAAAGTAACAAATATTCAGTACAACCATATATTCCACTTTCATTGCGACCCTGGATTGTGACCGATGATAATACTGTGTAAATCATGTGACTCCCGATTCCGATTAGACGACCGGATTGTAAAGCCCAGCGGCGTAAAAGTCAGGTGCTCAAATTGTGGCAAAATTTTTAAAGTCTTCAAGCCCAATACGGTTGAGAAAAGAAAATATCAGAGGATTAAAACACAAAATCTGATTTCCTACTTCTCACTTGATAAAAGCGGCAAGATGATTTCGCAAGGCTTGGGCATTGCGATGGACATTAGCAAGGGCGGAATACTACTTCAAACTGCTGATGCTATTGAATCAAGTTCAATTGCTCTAGCAGCTATTGATAGAAATAAGAATCTCTTTAAAATAAATGGTCGATTAGCGTATTCAAAAAAGACAACCACTGGAACTTATTTATCAGGCATAAAATTTATCGGTATGGAAAGACATGTGATAAAATTTATCGTAAATTTAGTCAGAGAATACAATTATTGTGGATATAATTTATTTATTCGTTGGCACAACGATGGTCCGCCCCCCATTCCACACTATGTCACATAACTTTTATGTGCCCTGTTTAAATAATGTAAGCTTAATCCTTCTATGAACAAACCTGAGCACACCGACCCGATTTTGTGCGTTACGGACATATTGATTGCAAGACAAATTTTTCAGTCGCTGGTGATATGCGCGTAGGCGCTGTGATTGTGGATGGATTCAAAGTTTTCAGCGCTGACCGAAAACCAGGTGATATTGGCATCTTCTTTCAGCTTTTTTGCAATATCCCGTACGATATCTTCCACGAATTTGGGATTTGCAAAGGCCCTTTCGGTGACGCTTTTCTCATCCGCACGCTTTAGAACCGAATAGACCTCGGTGGATGCGGCCGCCTCCACCAATTCGATCATATCTTCCATCCAGATGAATTTCTTAAAACGCGTTGCCAACTGCACCTCGCCACGCTGATTGTGGGCACCGTGGTTGCTGATCTCCAATGAGCAGGGGCAAACGGATGAGATTGGCACGATAACCTCTGAAACCAGATCAATTTTCCCGTCCGGATCACTGGTGCCGATGATTCGGCAGGTGTAATCCATTAAACCGGGTGATGTGCTGACGGGCGCTTTTTTTTCGATAAAATAAGGAAAGGTCACTTCAATATGGGCTGAAGCCGCATTGAGGTGTTTTTTCATGTTGGTCAAAATTTCAGAAAATTTTTTTAATGAAATCTCCGGCTGCAGAAGATGAAGCATCTCGACAAACCGGCTCATATGGGTGCCCTTATACTCATGGGGCAAATCGACGTACATGTTGATAGTGGCAACCGTGTGTTGCTTGCCTTCACGACGATCGCCAACGGTGATGGGGTACCGCAAATTTTTGATTCCCACCTTATCGATGGGAATGTTGCGGTAATCGCGCTGATTTTGAGTATCCTTCATGTCATTTGAGAAGATGGCCATTTCTGACCCGGCTCATGGCTCTGAATATATTGCCCTTAATTTTGGGGTTGCTGTTATACAGGCTGTTTAACATCGTTTTTATTTCCTGACGCTTTGAATTACCGGCTGACGGGCACGGATTCACAAACA
>JASFJF010000497.1:0-3160 GCA_050122255.1 Desulfobacterales bacterium | reverse complement strand
ATCCTCGTCGATCTGGGCCAGCCCATGCGGGCTTTTAATGTCTTGCTCTACCCGACGCCCAACTCCGTACTGTTTTGGGATGCCATCGTTCTCAACGGCTATCTGTTTCTAAACATTGTCATCGGCTGGAATGTTCTCGAAGCCGAGCGCAACGGGGTCCATTACCAACCCTGGTTAAAGCCTCTGATCTACCTGTCCATTCCCTGGGCTGTCAGTATCCACACTGTTACCGCTTATCTTTACGCCGGACTGCCGGGCAGGGGCTTCTGGATGACCGCCATTCTGGCGCCGCGCTTTTTGTCTTCGGCTTTCGCGTCCGGGCCGGCGTTGCTGATCCTATTGTGCCTGATCATCCGCCGGGTCAGCAGTTTCGATCCCGGCCGCGAGCAGATTCAATCTCTTGCCAAAATCGTGGCTTATGCTATCTGCATCAATGTCTTTTTTTTCCTGTGTGAAGTCTTTGTGGTCTTTTACAGCCAGATTCCCGAGCACATGGATCACATCAAATACCTGTTTGTCGGTCTGCACGGACACGGGGTCTATGTGCCCTGGATGTGGGCTTCCATGATACTAATGGTAATCGGCATTATTCTGACTGTAAATCCCATTACCCGTAAAAATGAAGGTGTGCTGGCGGTGGCCTGCGTGGTGATTTTTCTGGGAACTTGGATTGACAAGGGGCTGGGAATGATCGCCGGTGGTTTCACGCCCTCGCCGTTGCACGAGGTGAATGAGTACATTCCCTCATTGCCGGAAATTGGAATTGCCCTGGGGGTATGGGCCATGGGTTTTTTAGTGCTGACCGCGCTGTTTAAAATTGCGGTTTCGGTCAAAGAAGAAACCCGCAGTTAATAAAATAGCCAAACTTAACTCTTAGGAGGGCTTTCACTTCAGAAGCCCTCCTTTTTTTAACCCTCGTGATAGGGTCAAAGCTTGAATTGTAAACAACCATTGACAAAACTGATCTTAGCGCAGTTTGCAAGTGAAGGAAAAGAGCAGCACCGATTATACCGCGAGAAAATCTAAGCTTTTTCACAATTCAAGCTTTGACTCCATACGACTTGACAGAAACAGAATTTGTTAGTACGTTTTTTACGAACCGCAATATACGTTCCGTAATAAACGTATCGTTGGAGCTAGTGTGGAAAACCCCTTTAAATATGGCGGCATCGTTCGTGGTCCTTATTTTGCAGATCGCAGAAGTGAGATGAAAGAGCTCAAGCGCGAGATGTCGAGCTTGAACCGCGTCTTTTTGGTGTCTCCCCGCCGGTTTGGCAAAACATGCTTGCTTTTCAATATCATCGCAATGCTTAAACGAGAAGCTATGGCCTGTGTCTATATCGACCTGAATGCATTTCCGGACATCAAAAGCTTTGCAACGGCTCTGACTGGCCTGACGGCCAGCGCCCTGGAAACAAACAAAGACAAGCTTCTCAAAATGTTTGCTGGATTTCAAATGCTGCGACCCAAAGTAAGCTTGGATCAAACTGGAAGTATAACCGCGGGATTAGAACTTGCGGTTGCTGAAAAAGATGCGCTTGCGGCTTTGCTGGAAGGCTTGCGCCACGCTGAAAAGCTAGCTGCCAGAAAGAAAAAAAAATTGGTGATCATCATTGATGAATTTTCGGATCTCGACAAATTCAATGGCCTGACCATCGAAAAAGCGCTGCGATCTGAAATCCAGAGACAAACCCGCATCGGTTATATTTTCTCCGGCTCAGAGCAATCGGTTATGATGGCGATGACGCGCGACCGCACGCGGGCGTTTTATAAGTTGGGTCGCATCATGGAGCTGGGGCCGATTGCGCGAAAAACCTATGCCAATTTTATTCAGAAGTGGCTAAAAAAGGGCGATTACACTGTAAATGGGAGCAATTTGGAGCGAATTTTTCAGATTGGAAATGATGTTCCTTACAATATTCAGCGCCTGTGCAATGTCATGTGGGATGTTGCCATGGAGAAAAAGGTCATTGAGCCGGCATTGATTGAAAAGCTGCCGCTGATCGTTGCCCGGCAGGATTCACCGCATTATGAAATGCTCTGGCGCTCGGCCTCCCAATCCCAAAAGATTCTTTTGATTGCTTTAAGCAAGGACCAGACGGCCAAACCGTTTTCAAAGGAATTTCAGTTATCCCATGGTATCGGCCCGTCATCATCAATCAAAGCATCTCTCGATTCACTTCTGAAAAAGGGGATTCTGTATAAAACACTGCAGGGGGCCTATCGCTTTACAGATGGATTTATGCCTTACTGGATAGACGATATCTTGAAAACGATCAGATAATATTTGACGTTACGACACCGCAAATTGTGAATTCACATTCGGTGTGGTTGTAAAATATCATCATAATTCAAGATTTGACCCCCTCTTTGGGATAGCCGGTTTACTCCTGGGGATAAGGCGCATGCCGGATGATTTCGCCTTCAACCAGGTATACGACCTGTTCAGCGATGTTGGTGGCGTGGTCCGCCAGGCGCTCTAAGTGGCGGGATATTAAAAACAGATTAATGAGATAACCGATTTTGTCGGGGTTTTCACCCATTTCTTTTTTTATCTTATCGTAGGCCTCATCTTTGATCTTGTCGACCTCATCATCCATCATCACGACCCTAAAGGCCAGATCATAATCGAGTCGGATAAGGGCATCCAGGCTCATTTTCAGCATAGCCTGGGCTTTTTCTCCCATGCTGGCGTAGTCAAAGTAAAAATCCAACTGTTCGCGTTTAGCGGTCACTCCGACGCGTTCGGCAATATTGACGGCTTGATCGCCGATGCGCTCCAACTCGGCATTGATCTTGATGACGGCAACAAGAAAGCGCAAATCGATAGCCACCGGCTGATGCAAAGCCAGTACCTTGAGACACTCTTCCTCGATCTCGACTTCGATCTCATCAATTTCATAATCGGATTTAATGATCTTTTCCGCAAGGTCGGAATCATTGGTATCAATTGCTTTGATGGCCATCTGGACGCGCTCTTCCACTACAGCGCCTAAGGCGAGGATCCGCTTTTTGATGGTTTCCAACTCCTTTGTAAACTGCTTTCTGATCATCTTTTCCATTTTGATATTCCCTTTTCGATCAGCGTTTATCCTTGACTGTAATAAATTCTAACCAGTTTTTTGATGATGGGCAAGGATATTTTAATAAACCTTTTTTA
>JASFJF010000496.1:0-3161 GCA_050122255.1 Desulfobacterales bacterium | reverse complement strand
GCCAAATTTAATTTGCCTGAAACTCTTGGGTCGCGATTAGTTGGCAGGCAGCGGATTTTTCAATTGGTGCGCGAGCTGCGCCACCCGTTTTTGCATCCCCATTCTGTTTTTATTGGAAGTCCCGGCAACCATGACCTGGCTTTTGGGGCCGTCTGAGGTGACCTCGACACAGAGTTGCTGATGGGACATAAAAAAGGTAATATAAATTCCGAGAATCATCAGAATAAATCCGACATAAACCACCCAGACACCCGGATCTTTGCTGACTTGAAGCCCGGTGTAGTAACGCGGCACAAAATCGGCGATGGCAATGAAGACCTGACCTTTGCGCATTTTATCAAAGCTTGGGAATTTCAGGGGCAAGGTGATATTAACCGGATTGCCGTTTGGCGGTGTTAACTCGCCGATAAAGGCTTCTCCAATATTGTGCCCTTTAAAATCGGCCTGGCGGGTGAATTTTTTTAGGGTAAAGGTGCCTAAATTCTCAGAAATCTCGACCGTTTTACCGATGGCCGCCGTTTGACGGTATATCATGCCCGTGGTCTGACTGGTAAAGTTCAGGATCACCTCGGTCGGCGGCAGGTTGCCGTAACTGGCCTGAAAAAAACTGATGCCTTCAAAATGCAGCGGATCATTGACGATGATATCTTTTTGCTCGACCACTTTACCCTGTTTCAAGATCGAGAGGCTCGACCGAAATTCTTTGGGAGCGCCGGTATCATAAAATTCAACTTTAAAATCGTCGCAGCGGATCTCAAAACCCAGTGGCATTATCTGATTGTTATGCCTGAGTTGAATGGTGTGCGCCGACTCACCGGGTCCCAGGTTGACAAAACCCTCATACCCGAAAATGGACCCGATCAACCCACCGATGAGTAAGATCACGACACTCAAATGAACAACATACACCCCCAATCGCGTCAGGCGTCCCTTTTCAGCATAAATGGCAAACCCACTATCGGTATCTTCTATTTGATGGAATCGAAATCTCCGTGAAATAACCGGCAGATACAGGTCCTTTAGCCGGGCGGCGGCACCGTCGTGATTAAATTCAGTTTTATTTTTGAGTTGCCGGTAACGGGCAACCTTGAAGCGCGGATTCCGGGCAAAAATTATTTTCCAGGTTGCCTGCAGACGGTCGATGGAACAGACGATGATGTTGACCACCAGCAGTAGAATCAGGGCGCGAAACCACCAGGAATGATACATGTCAAAAAGGCCCAGCAGTGAGAAAACGCGATACAGCGTCTCACCAAAGCTCTGAATGTAAGCTGCCGGTGTTTCATTTTGCGGAATCAGCGTTCCGATAATGGAGGTCGCTGCTAAGGTCAGCAACAGACCAATGGTGAGTTTTACAGAGGCAAACGACTTCCATATTTGATCGATAGCAGAGGCGTTATCTGAACTCTGCTTTGTGTTCATGAGTGATCCTTTCAAGATAAAAGGGAAACTGTTTTCATATCAAATCAGAGCTGATCCGGCAACCATCAATCGATCTGATTTGGTGTTCATGCATCCAAAAGGACTAATTCGAGTGTGATACCGGCTGCGGAAAACAGTTGACTGTATCGAAAAGACCCCTGTAACATGCTAAACAGGGATGTAATGCAATGACCGCAGGCCATTTTTACAGCGCACGGCACATTCGGTAGCAATTTCGGGTTCCACGCATTACTGAACGTAGCGCCCGAGCATGAGTTGGTGGCTTGGTTCAATCGCCAACAAGTTATCAAATGGATAGGGTTTACGTCGCCTTCACCCCCGCGGGACGACTGCTGTTTTAAACAAATAGTCTTCTGCTGCTCGTCTGGAAAGTGGCAACCAGAAGACTATTTTGTTTCAAATTTTTCGTTGCGCCGCTTATGCGACCGGATCAGCATTGGTTTATTTTTTGATATAATGGCCGCGAGATTTGGCACGCACCATGCTTTTTTTGGATAGCTTATACAGAGCGTTGCTAAGTTGCCGGGAATCGAGGCCGGTTTTCTTTTTCAATGTTGCAATCGTTGCCCCATTCGGACTGCGGCGGATGACACCATAGACGGTATCCAGGACAGTCTTGCCCCGTGCGGCAGTTGATTTTTTGCGTGCAGCAGTTTTGCGAGCTGTTTTTTTGCGTCCGGCAGGTGCCGCCTTCTTAGTCGGTTGAAGCTTGTCGACCTGCTTGCTGATTCTTTCTACCTGTTTTGACAAGCTGGTAAGGGATTTGGAAATTGTTTTCAGTTGATTTTTTATTCTCTTCATTCTATTTGTCCCTCCCTGTTAGAAGTGTTTGTGTCTGAATAATAACTAAGCGAAGGGTAAGACATCATCGTTAAAAGTCAATATTAGGGAAGATAATGAAGAAAAGTAATATCAATATTCAGAAACGGTATGCCGGGGCCCTGAATCCGGACCAGCTTGCAGCCGTCACCCATACAGAAGGGCCGTTGCTGGTTATCGCCGGCGCCGGAAGCGGAAAAACAAGAACACTGACCTACCGGGCGGCCTATCTGGTCGAAAAAGGTGTACGGCCGTCCGCCATCCTTCTGTTGACATTTACGCGCAAGGCATCTCAGGAAATGCTTCGCAGAGCCACCCGTTTGCTCGATGAGCGCTGCGGAAAAATTGCAGGCGGCACCTTTCACTCCTTTGCCAATGCAACGCTACGCCGGTACGCGTCGCATATGGGTTTGGACCCCGCCTTCGGAATCCTCGATCGCAACGACTCTGAAAACCTGATCGGGCTGCTGCGTAAGGAATTGCAACCCGCCACCCGGCAGCGATCATTTCCCAGGAGCAAAACCCTGGCAGACATTTTCAGCCGCGTCGTCAACAAAGGCCTATCACTCGAAGAGATAATCGAAAACGACTATTCACATTTTGAACCTCATCTCGAGACCATCGGCCGTCTGTATCAGTTATTTCAAATCCGCAAACTGGAACATCACTTCCTGGACTACGACGATTTACTGGTGTATCTGCGTCGTCTGTTGGCCGAGTATCCGGATGTGCAGGATCGCATCTCGAACCGCTACCATTATATTATGGTGGACGAATATCAGGACACCAATATCATTCAGGCCGAAATATTGTACCTGCTGACCCGCACCCATCAAAACATTATGGTTGTCGGCGATGACGCCCAAAGCATCTATGCCTTCCGGGGCGCCAATTTTAGA
>JASFJF010000495.1:0-3176 GCA_050122255.1 Desulfobacterales bacterium | reverse complement strand
ATCCGTCTCATTGCCTTTGACTTTGACGGCGTCTTTACCAATAATATGGTGTACGTCATGCAGGATGGTTCGGAGGCAGTGCGCTGTAGTCGCAGCGACGGCATCGGTTTACAGAAACTGAAGAAACTGGGCATCGAGACGGTTATTATATCCACCGAAGCGAATCCGGTGGTATCTGCCCGAGCGCAGAAATTGAAAATCCGGTGTTTTCAAAATTGTGAGGACAAACACAAAACACTGGGAGATGTCGTCCGAGAATCCAGAATCTCGTTGGGTGAAGTCGCTTTTGTGGGCAACGATATTAATGATGAACCATGCCTAAAGCATGTTGGACTTTCAATCGTTGTAAACGATGCCCATCCGGATGTGGTTTCGATAGCCCATTATCAAACCCGCAATCCGGGTGGCTGTGGTGCTGTTCGTGAGGTCTGTGATTTGTTCGAGCAGGTGCTGGCGAAATAATAAATCAGCCACGGACCCACACAGACACACACAAAAGATAGAAGTTATATTTTTGTTTCGTGTTTTAATACTTTCGTGCTTTCGTGGTAAGTTTTGTTTTTCATATGCCTTTTGTGTAGATAGCAATATTTCAGGTTTTGAATGGTAACATCTGAAGGCAGCAACATCGTCAGCGTCTCATGGAGTGATCATCTTGTTTTCGGTAAAGGGGATGGAAGGTTAGCGACCATTGCAGCGTTGACCCGGAGGATGCAATCCTGGAAGCAAGAATTAAATGGCGGTATTATTCATTGGCGCTGCACGCGCGATCGTATCAGAGGGCGATTTTATGAGGGAAGAGGGCACCGGCATTTTTTTCGGCCTGGCAAATCTAACATTGACTGGGACGATTTTGAAGTCATACCGGAAATCGCTCATTCACACGACTTCAAAGTTTTTTTATATGTGTCCCTCTTTGATGAAGGCTGGCCTCTTCTTCCCAAGAAAATCAGAGATGTCAGCTATCATAACCGCATGCACTGTCAGCATGTGAGCTGGCAAAGTGAATTCAGCAAAAAAAATTCTCAATATGCACTGGTTGATCGAACATTGCGAAAGCATCAGTGGGGAGTTTTATGTCTAGGGTACCGGCAAGTTCGCAAACATCTAATCCATCGATATCTCAGGCTGTTGCGGAGTGGAAATTTCGACGGATTGTTCGTCTGCTTGAGATCGCAGTCGAGACCGGCGGACCGCGCGGATCAATACGGGTTTAACGTTCCGATACAGCGGGAATATTTGAAACGTTATGGAATCGACATCCAATCTGAAGATTTCGATCTGCAATGCTGGCGGGATCTTTTAGGAGAATTTCTAACCTGTTTTATAACGGACTTGCGGAAGGCGCTGAACGATCTCGATCCCAAATTGCAATTAGCAATAGGGGCGCCTCGCGGATCGGTTCTCGGCCCTCCGATGGGAAATACGACACTACAATGGCCGATATGGGTACGTGAGGAAATTATTGACCAGTTGATTATCGATCAGAATTCTTCCAAATGCCCCTCCATGTGGCATGAGCTGTGGCCCATGCACCGCGGGATCGGCTACCTCCAAAATTATTTGAATGGCCATGGCATGAATTTGCTTGAGGAAGATATCAGCAAAACGTACGCCCCCATGTTTGATGCGAAAAGCACAAAATTGTACGTAGCGAGGCAATGGCAGGAAAGATCGGAGACAAAAGAAGAAGAATTATTGAGTCTGCCGGGCGTTGCGGGCCTTGTATTCAGCTCTTTTCGGCATGACAATCCCGGAACCATCAAGCAAAATAATTGGATCGCTTAGAAGTGATCAGGAAACCCCTTTTATCAATAATAAATATAGAAATTTGGGATATACGATCAAACGGGGTGAGCCTAGCAATAAGAGACAGATAACAAATAACCGATAACGAATAATGCCAATTCACGTAAAGTGAATTGGGTTATGGAGGGAGGAAGATGAGAGAACTAATCATAGATGGGAAGACAATCCAAGATGACGGTGATTGCTGGGTGATTGCCGAAATCGGCCACAATCACCAGGGCAAACTCGAAACCGCAAAAGAGATGTTTCGCGTTGCCAAAGATTGTGGGGCCGATGCGGTCAAGTTGCAAAAACGGGATAATCGCGCTTTGTACACCAAAGTAGGATATGATAAACCCTACGACAACATTAACAGCTACGGTGCAACTTACGGCGAACACCGTGAGGTGCTCGAATTTGGATGGTACGAATACAAGGAATTGAAAGATTATGCTGAAGAAATCGGCGTTACCTTTTTTTCCACTGCTTTTGATTTTTCGAGCGCTGACTTTTTAGCGAAGCTGAATATGCCGGCTTACAAGATTGCTTCCGGGGATTTGAAAAATATCCCGCTGCTCAAGCATATTGCCGCATTTCAAAAGCCAATGATCGTCAGTACCGGCGGTGGTACCATGGAAGACGTCAATCGGGCCTACGATGCCATTATGCCCATTAATCAGCAGTTGGCATTGCTGCAATGCACAGCGGGCTATCCGGCAGATTTTGAAGAGCTGAATTTGCGAGTTATAACGAGCTTTCGGGAGCGGTTTCCGGATAACGTCGTCGGGCTTTCATCGCATGACAACGGCATTGCCATGGCCGTGGCTTCCTATATGCTGGGTGGTCGCATCGTCGAGAAACACTTTACCCTCAACCACACCTGGAAAGGCACTGATCATGCCTTTTCTCTGGAACCCATCGGTTTTAAGAAAATGGTACGTGATCTGCAGCGGACGCGAGTGGCTATGGGTGATGGGGTCAAGCGGACCTATGACAGCGAAGTAAACCCGATTATAAAAATGGGCAAAAAAATTGTGGCTGCCCGTGATTTATCAGAAGGGTACACCATTCGACGTGAAGACCTGGCGTTGAAATCACCCGGGGATGGCTTGCCGCCTTATGAAATGGAGAAGGTGATCGGGCGGGTTACTTTGCAACCATTGTCTGAAGATGATGACATCACATTTGATGTATTGAACGGCGCCAAAGAGTGGCCGGAGGCAGCTGCATCTTGAAGGATCTATTCAGCTTAGAGGGAGAAGTCGCAGTTGTTACCGGAGCGTTGGGCAAGCTGGGCCCGATCTGGATTGATACGTTGCTGTCAGCCGATGCCCGTGTTTTTGCGCTGGATCATCCGGAAGCTCAAAAATCTGAAGCTTTCAAGCAGC
>JASFJF010000494.1:0-3186 GCA_050122255.1 Desulfobacterales bacterium | reverse complement strand
TCAAACAGGGAAAAAAAAGGGACGTCCATAAATATATAAATAAAATATAAATAAAAAAATTCCGGCACATGGTACAAGGTTTACGGTACACGGGAGTTAACGACCACCCGCACAGCGGGTGGCTTGGATTTTACCGCCAAAGGCGGTAAAAGACAGGGGCACACGCAGTGCCCCGATCGTTGCGGGTGAAACCGGGTGCAAGGCACCCGGTTTGGAAACCCAATCAATAAAGCAAATGGTTCAAGGTCCTACAGATAAATATTTGATGGCCTTAGATTGTCCGCCTCGGAATGCTTGGCAAAGTTAATATCATCGGTTTGCCTGTGCACTGGTTCATTGTTAAAAGAAATGACAGTCAAACACGGCACCCCTTCAGCCTACTACCTTTCCATACGGTCCCGAGACTTTTGGGATCGGATCAAGCGTAAAGTTAGCCGTCTTTTGATATAAGATCACCTTCAATATAGCGATGAATGACTCCGGAAATTAACGTTTGGTAGGGGATGCCCATTTGAAGTGCTTTCTTTTGAATCCCTTTAAAGTCATGATCATACAGTCTAATGGTAATTCGCTTGTCCTTCTTGAAGGTATTTGAAGCGGCAGCCTTGATAGCCGCTATCTCCTTTTTAGATGGTTTGGACAATTTCAATTGACCGGATCCATAAGCTTCTAAAATTTCTTTTTCTTCTCGATCAAGTTTCATGGCTCTCCATCCTTTTCTTTCAAAAAAGCCTTGGTTGCCTTTCTGCTCGGAATAATGGTTTTTAAAAAAATGAAATCCATTTTAATAATGTGCGCAACCATGTAAATGGAATTTTCAACGACGACAAAATAGATTCGCTGATTTGGGAACTTTTCCTGATTCGGATGATCGGCAATCATCCAGATATCACACTGGCTGAGATGAAAGATTATCTGTTCGAATGAAATATTGCGATTTTTTTTCAGCCAACTATTTTTATCTGGATCCCAATCATATTTCATGGATACGAATGTACATCATTTGTATGTACATGCCAACTCTCTGATATTCGCCGGCTTAAGAAATTTGATAAAAGGACATGATAGCAATATGTCGCAGTGTACGGCACTAACATAATGCAAGGGGACATTCATAAATATATATACAGGAGGTCCCTCATTGCTCACATTTCAAGCTTTTTTAAAAGGAAATGAAATTTTTTAGATCCAAACCAGGATGTTTTATTCAAACGATGGATAGAAAAGATCTTGTAATTTTTATCTATTTTTTGGCTTTAGGAGTAAGGTTCCTTTGGCATTTTTTTCGACATCGCTGCGCTCGAGCCAGGCGGTGCGGTATTGGCCATTTAGATACAAATCGAGCTGATCCTTATGATGGGGGCTGCCCAGCTGGCCGGATTCGCCGGTGGGCAAAACGTGATCCGCTACGCTCATATTTGAAAAATCGACAATCATCCGATAAGAAGCCCCCAGGATAGCATTGTAAGGCTTTTCATATGAGTACAGCTTCATGTTTACAGTCTGGCGACTGCCACCGACCGGAAAAGGGCCAATGTTGAACAATCGATCCAATGGTTTCTTTTTACCGAGGGGATGCTCAAAGGTGAGCGTGTGCCTGTCACCCCACCGCCAGCGCGTCATATCGTCTCCGTATTCATTTTTGAGCTGCGCGATGGTCTGCTTTACGCTGCGCAAAATAATATTTTCCATGGTTTCCGTACCATCGGTGTTCACATCATCGAACCAGGTCGAAGCGCCGTTTCGAAGCAGCTGTCGGATGGCCCGTGGCGGGAAAACCGAGGTTTTCAAGTACTGCTTGTAAAGCTCGGGACCCAGCTCATCTTCAAAAATGTTTTCCAGCATATGCATAAAGGTCATTTCAAACAGACAGGCCGCCACACTGTCTTTTACCATTTTAAAATCCCATTCGGACAGGACCGCCCTTACCTTTTGGACATCCGCATCGGCAGGCTCTTTTTCTAAAACCCGCACGATCTCAGGCGCCAATTCAGAAGCCAGCCCGCTGAAAACATCCAGCTGCATCCGTTTGACATCTGCGACAGACAGTTTTTTGGATGTGTTCAGCAATTGACGGATGCGGGTAATGCGATCGGTGGGCTCCCAATAATGGCTGATGAAATGCGGATAATGTTTGCCAGCAACCTTGTTGTTGGCGGTGGCGATATAGCCCTGTTTCGGATTGATCAAATGAGGTCTCATTTCAAACGGGACATAACCCTGCCACTCGTATTCGCCGTTCCAGCCGGGCACCGGCAGCAGCCCATCGCCTTTAGATCGGATGGGAACGGTCGCACAGCACCAATAGCCGATGTTCCCGCCGGTGTCGGCAAAGACAACATTCTGACCGGGCAATTCCCAGTATTTCAGCGCCAGAGCAACCTCATGGGTATTGGTGGCCTTGTTTAATAGATAAAACGCTTTGGCCGACTGCAGCCCATCGGTAAAGGCCCACTTGACTGCCAAAGCCGTTGGCTCTGTTCCTTTATTGTTGTCTTCCAAAATCGGCCCGTGCCGCGTCAGACCAATTTCGATCTTTAGCGGGTCTTTGCCTTTAATGTGGATGGTCTCTTCGACGACCTGCATATCCTCCCAGCGTCCCTGATACAGGTATTGACGCGGGTTGTCCGGATTGATTCTCTCGATAAAAAAATCGACATCATCCACCATGACATTGGTGACGCCCCAGGCAACATGTCGATTATGACCCAGCGCTATTCCCGGCGCACCGGCAATCGTAAATCCGGATACGTTGATGGTCGGGCAGACCAAATGAGCCTCCCACCAGACCGAGGGATTGGTCAGCATCAGGTGCGGGTCGTTGGCCAGAATCGGTTTGCCGCCGGCAGATCTCGATCCGGCGACCACCCAGTTGTTGCTAGCACCCGGGGCAGGCAAATTCACCAGTTTTTCAACCCGGCTCAATAGTTGCGATTGCGCATCCGACAGCGCTGCTGAAATCCGATGGTCCTCCGGGACAATTACCGGCGAATCGCCGGGCCAGGCAGGAAAAGCCTCTTTGAATTTTGTTTCTCCGGCTTTTTCGAGTATCTTACCGGCGGTCAAATCCACCCGCCAGCCCTGGCTTAAGCCCCAGTTGATGACCTTTGATATCGCAATATAGTCTTCAGGGGTCCAGGGCTCCGGCGTGTAGCGCAGGATTTTAAACTCGATGGGAAGCCGGTC
>JASFJF010000493.1:0-3188 GCA_050122255.1 Desulfobacterales bacterium | reverse complement strand
TTCGATGACGTGGCCAAGTACCTGTATGAGAACGACATGCGTTCGGATCTGCCCGAGATGCAAAATATCATTACCTATGTGATCGGCTTCGGGTTTGACGCGGGCAATGTCCCGGCTTTCTTGGAGGATGCCGCCGACAATGGCGGCGGGCAGTTTTTCCTGGCGCAAAATGACACTACCGAGCTGACCAATGCCATGCAGTCGGCCATTCAGGACATCATGGCCAAGATATCATCGGGCACGGCGGTGACCACCATCACCACATCCTCGAGTACCGACGATTATCTGTTCCGGGCCAAGTTTCTGCCGGGCGCCTCCTGGCGCGGCTACCTGGAGCGCTTTACCCTGCCGTATGATGATACCGATACCGCTGATTGGGAAGCCGGTGGGCTGCTCAACAGCCGGGTTGCAACGAACACCCATGCCGATCGTAAGATTTATACGCCCCTGCTTGCCGATTTCATCAATAAAATAGAGTTCAAAGATGACTTTACGGTAAAATTGCACATGTCGGGACAATGGGGGGTCGATCTGACCGAGACGCTTGATATCATCAATTATATCCGCGGCGACACCACCTACGACGGTGGCAAATACAGGGATCGCAACAACTGGCTGTTGGGCGACATCGTCTATTCCACACCGGTGAGCGTGGGCGCGCCCAAAGCCTGGTATTTTGATCACCCGTATAAATCCGAACCGCCGGAGTACGCCAGTTACCCAGCCTTCAAATCCGATCACAGCAACCGCAAAACCATGATTTATGTGGGGGCTAATGACGGCATGCTGCATGCCTTTGATGCAGACACCGGTCAGGAAGAATGGGCCTTTATTCCGTATAACCTGCACGCCAAACTTAAAGCGCTGACAGAGGACGATTGCCATAAGTATTATGTGGATCTGACCGTCAAGGTGAGCGACGTCTGGGATGAATACGAGCCCTCAGCCGATAAATGGAAGACCGTTTTAATTGGCGGTAACCGCTTTGGCGGGGAGGAATACTTTGCCTTGGATATAACCCATCCGGCCCATAATGAATTTGAGGTCCTGTGGGATGTTATCCCGTTTCCGGGGATGTTATCTTCCAACGTGCCCGCAGTGGGCAAGGTCAAAGCCCACGGGGGTGCAATTGATGATTGGGCGGCAATCATCACCAGCGGCTACCATGATTCGGACCAAAAAGGGCGAATAGGGGCATTTCACATCTCCGACGGCAGTCCGCTCGGAATTTGGGTTGACAACAAACCTGAAGATGAAACCCAGGCTAAATCACCCGGCAGCCCTTATTACAGCATGACGCCGCCGGCCGCAATCGACTCAGACCTGGACGGCTATCTGGACTTAATTTATGCCGGCGACACCGAAGGTTCCCTGTGGAAGTTTTACTACGACTATCAGTCTGATGTGTGGAAAAGAGTTGAGTTGTTTAAGACCAGTGGCCAGCCCATTACCGCTCCACCCGCGATTGCTTTTGACGCTGATGGTAATTTGCGGATTTATTTTGGAACCGGTGCTTATCTGGAAGAAAGTGATAAAGACAACAATACCCGCAATGCCTTCTACTGCCTGGTGGATAAAAAGCAATACCCGGGCGACGCCAATGACGGGCATTACACGGGTACCGATTCTTTGACCGGTATGCTGCAGGATTTGACGGCCGTTATAACCAAATATCAGTTTGAAAATGATCTGGCTGTCAGTGCCCAAAACACGGCAACCGACAAGGGGTGGTTAATCCAGCTGGACGTACCGTCAGCTTATCCGGCCGAACGGGTGCTGGGCAAAGCCCTGGTTGTCTCGGGAGTGGTTTTCTTTACCTCCTTTGTGCCCAATCAGGATGTTTGCGGCTACGGCGGCGATGCCAGATTATATGCCATTGATTATATATATGGTGTCGTAGACGATCTGGTCTTGGCTGAAATGGCCGCTACCGAAAGATACGTCGATATCGGTACGGGAATTCCTTCAGAACCGGTTTTTTATTTCGACCCGAAACAGAAAAAGGCCAGTGTTCTGGTTCAGAAGAGCAATTCCGAGATCATCAAAAAGGATCCCAATCTAAAAGAAAGGCCAATGCTGATTAATTCTTGGAGAGCAAGATAATTGTGGTGTCGGGGAGTTATTCCGTCCAACCGCTGACAATAGCGGAATGAATTATCAGCAGCGAAATCGTGCACTATCTGATATTTATAGGATTGCGGGTTTTTTATATTATTCGGATAGCGAGAGCAGATGGGCTCTAAGATTTTTACGGGTATGGCCCAGGCCGAGTTTTTTCCTGAGATTTTTGCGGTGGAAACTGACGGTGGTTTCCGAAACCGTTAAGATACCGGCGATTTCCTTTGTGGATTTACCCTCCCTAACGAGCGTCGCGATCTGGATTTCCTGGGGTGTCAGAATGATTTTCGTATGGGCGAGTCGCTGCAGCAGGGGAGAAATAATGTCCTGCAGGTTGGTATCGATGATATCAATCAGCGCTTTTTCGCCGGATTTTAGGTTTTTGTTTTTGAGTTTGGCCACATAAGGCGAAATCAGCACGTTGATATTTTTGAGAACCTTGCCTTCCAGCTCAGCCTTGTCTTTTTCGCGCTGTTGCAGCAATACCTTTAGCGCGGTGTTGACTTCCTCAAGATGCTGGGTTTTCAGTTCAAGCTCCTGCTCGTGTACCCTGAGCGTTTCCTCTGCCAGTTTGAGGGCCGTGATATTTTCATGACTGACGACGGCGCGCATGGGACCGGATCCGGCAATGCGGGTGACGCGCATATAGAACCAGCGTTTCTGCGTGGGCGAATGACAGGGGTAATCCAGCAAAAATTCGTCAAGCTCGCCCTTTATGACAGCCCGAATGCCCTTTGCAACGGTTTTGGCTTCCTGAGAGTCAGCGCCTGAGGCCAGGTCGCAAACCGACAGGTAGTTGATGGGCGAGCTCCCGGCAAGATGCTGCATTTGATTGTCATCGGCAAAGTTCTGCCAGGCCTGATTGGTTTTTAAAATGATCCCGTTTTCATCCAATATGGCAATGTGAGCGGATAAAGCGTCCAGAATGATATCGGCAATGGATTCGTTGATTTCCATGAGAACTATCAGAATAGCAGAAACTTGTTTAAATCAAAAAGCTACCTCCGCTTGGCGGCGGGAAAGTTAAGCCGCCGGACGAAAACAGGGTTTCATAAATCATTTGGCGGTGG
>JASFJF010000492.1:0-3189 GCA_050122255.1 Desulfobacterales bacterium | reverse complement strand
ACTCTATATGGATGATAACTTAATTCATTTCATCACAGCCCCGAAAAAAAGGAGATTAATAATATGGCATTAATTATTAATATTGCCATGGTACTAATCGGGATAATTGCAATCTTGATGTTTAATTATTTAGATCACAAAAATTAGATTGCCAATTGGGCATTTCTAAAAAGATCTGAATCCTTCCTAATTTTACCCTTGGGCGAGTACGTCAAAGTTTTGTAAATAATTGATCACTCACAATTTATGAGGGGATCCATGAACGCCCCCGTTCATAAAGTTCGAAATACAATGAACCTTTACAAAAGGAGGGAAAGATGAAGAAATGGATTGTTTTATTTTTGGCTGTAATGGTGCTCTTGGCTTTATCAACCAACGCTGTAGCCGGCCCTGCAGAGAAAGGCTTCTATCTGGGTGGCGGCTTGGCCTACGCTTGGGAAAACTTTGATGATGCCGGGCTTAATTTTGATGATGCATGGGGTTTAAATGCTTTCGCGGGTTACCGATTGATGAGATATGTCGCGCTTGAAGGAAATTTTAACTGGTACGATGATTTTGAGTCAGACTCATTTAATGTCGATGTCGAAATCTGGACCTTGATGATTGACATAAAGGGAATGTATCCTGTTTACAATGATAGGCTTATACCCTATTTGAGGGCTGGTCTTGGCTATATGGATGCAGAAGCCAGTGCAGGTGGTCTTGACGCAGACGAAGAAGACCTGGCGGTTAACTTCGGCGGTGGATTGGGCTATTATGTTACCGATCAGGTTAGTCTTGGCCTCGACGGAAAATATGTTTGGGGAACTGGCGATTTAGATGATATCGAGTATTTTGTCGGAACTGTTTATGTATCTTATCATTTCTAATTTTTCATTTATGGCATCCCTACCAGGGGACACTGTTCAATAGTACTCCATTTTCTTTTTAATTTAAGCTGTCATCTCGATAAGTTTGATATTATGCAATGATACGGGATTATCACCTAATTACGAATGTTAGGCGGCGGGGAAAATATGTTTGCTTCACGTTCCCGACAGATGTCCAGTGGACGAGTCATTAAATTTGCTATTGAGAAAGACTCATCACCGGTATCGTATGCTGAAGTCATACCGCAATGGCAAAACAATTCAGAATTTCGGGCATTTTTCATAGACCTGTTGTTGAATTCACCTTTTCCCGCCTTTCGATGGGAAACGCCGCCAGTCACAATTGCAACAGCAGATCAGCCTTTCGAGTTCGTATTGATAAACAGCCCTGAAATCTCACTTGATCCAGATCCAGCCGCATTTGCCGAGCATTTCGAAAAAATGGGGCCGGGAGAGGTCGTCGAGTTTCCAAACCTTGGTGGAGATGCGATCTTGATAGCGCCATGTCCGGACGATTCCCAGTCCGACTACGGGCACCTCGCAGCATATCTACGAAATTCACATGTACCGCAACAGCACTTATTATGGGAGTTGGTAGGTGCGGCAATGCAGCGTAGAATCAGTGCGAAGCCGGTTTGGCTGAACACTGCCGGAGGCGGCGTTGCCTGGTTACATATACGGCTGGACGATCGACCGAAGTACTATGGTTACGCACCCTACCGCAATGCCGCCTAACAGGCGCATACCGTCGGATTCAATGCCCGCTGCGCATGCATTGAGCCGCTGATGAAAGGCGATAGCAATACTACAATAAATAGAGGAATTATCACATGTCGCAAGTCACTGTTGTTGCAAGAATCAAAGCCAGACGAGATGCGGTCGAAGAGGTGAGCGATGCACTACTGAAGCTTGTCGAGCCGACGCTGCACAAAGATGATGGATGCATCGATTATGATCTTTATCAGGACAACGAAAACCCCAGTCTCTTTTTTTTTCTCGAAAACTGGGAGAGTGAAGTACACTTGAAAAAGCATCTGGACTCCGAACACATTAAGGCTTATCGGAAGGCAACCGAAGGTTTGATCGAGCAGCGGGATCTGCACCGCCTCACCAGGATAAGCTAAGAATTTTTATCGAGTGCTAACCATTCCACTGTACACAGATATCCACTGGTCTAATCCGATTCTTTTTCGGCCGAAAACCAATGTCTAACGCTGTAGCTACGGCAGTTGATTCTATACCAGTTTTTCGCCGTATTTTTGGTTTCGTTTGGAACTGTTTGGAAATATTTGACCTTGACGGGCACAATTTTGTTTCATCAATTTTGTTTCTCGTTCAACCAGGCCAAGGCCGCCTCGATTTGGCTGCGGTCATAGTAGGCAGTCTGGATGCCGCCGAACAGTCCGAACAGCCCGATCCAGGTATTCTCCCAGTCGTGCTTTCCGATTACCGCCATTTTTGCAAGATTTCCGCTAACCTGTTTGGCAAAGCGCATGTTGTCGTATAAGCTTTCGGCGCCTATAAGGCCCGGGCTGGCTTCGTAAATCACGATCAGCCGGACAGGGCCATGGCGCTGCGCGTGTTGCTGGATAAGGTCCACAAGCTCCTGGTTTTCAGGATCGGAAATGTCCTCCCGAATGCGTAGCCCCACAATGGGGCTATCCGCCGGCAGGTCGATGCACTCGTACATAGAATCCTCCTTTCTTTCACAATTTGAAGATAAGCTCCTATTGTGCCTGGCGCAATTTCCCCTATACCTATCTGAATCGGATCTCCCGCTCTACCCCTTTTAGCCGTTCCCAATGCCCTATTAGTTACATTGTTGGTGTATGGAGATGATTTTATAATATCCATCTTAAATTCGAGAATATGCGCACAAACACTTGACTTTGAAAAACAGATTCCCTAAGATTTTCAGAATATTAGCAATAATTCACTTATTGTCCGAAATCTGCATTCTAAAATTTGATCAATTTAATAGGATACCCCATGAAAGATCAAGGAAGTCGAAAACCCCCCAAAGTAGATATTGGAATATCTCGCCGCACATTTTTAAAAAGGGCCGGAGGCGTTGTGGTCTTGGTCGGCGTTGCTGGTTGTGATCCCGCTAACAAGTTGGAGTCACTGGTAATGTT
This sequence comes from Desulfobacterales bacterium, assembly GCA_050122255.1. Lineage (GTDB taxonomy): Bacteria > Desulfobacterota > Desulfobacteria > Desulfobacterales > JAHEIW01 > JAHEIW01. The sequence goes on along the minus strand of JASFJF010000492.1, from coordinate 185 downwards.
GGAGGATGGAAAGTCCGGAATCCCCGTATCCGAGGGATATCTGCTGGTCGACACGAAAAAATGTCAAGGTTGTATGTCTTGCATGCTTGCTTGTTCCCTGGTCCATGATGGAGAAGAAAATTTGTCACTGGCCAGGATACAGATAATCCAGAACCCGTTTGGAAAATTTCCGGATGATTTGACTT
>JASFJF010000491.1:0-3203 GCA_050122255.1 Desulfobacterales bacterium | reverse complement strand
AGGTTCGATTTCCAGCGTTCGCTCAAATTGCTTTTCGGCTTCGGCCTGTCTGCCCTGTTTGGCATAAATCTTCCCAAGGTAAAAGAAGCCGGTATAGTTATCCGGAAAATGATCAATCATTTGATTGAACACACGTTCGGCTTGATCAAAGTCTTCAGTTTCCAGATATATCCCGCCTAATAATTGATAAACTTTTTCCTGTTTCGGATCCTGCGCAATGACACGCTCATATGCATCCATTGCTGCCTGATTGTCCTTGAGCACCTGATTAATTCCGCCATAGAGAATTAGCGATCGCGTATCATTCGGATGATCCTTGAGGACTCCCTCAAGAATCCCCAGGGCGCTGACGTCATCTTTATTTTGCAAATAGACGGTTGCAAGTTCACGCTTGAGGTACAGGGATTCCGGATCGAGCTCGATGGCCTGTTTGAGCAACTCAATTGTTTTGGGCAAATTGCCCTTTTTGCGCTGAATCTGTGCCTCGGTAAAATAATAGTACTGGTTTACGGGCTGATTTTCTGCCGAACGGCTAAACCATGAAGGCATTTTGTGAGGGGTATTCGATGTGCACCCCCAAATAAAAAAAACGACCACCAAGTGTATGGCCACCGCAAATTTTAGCAACTTCATATGATGCTTTTCCTATCCGAAATGAGATCCTGACTGATATATCATGCTGCAGTATATTAACCTAGCAAACACGTATTAGGGGCCCCATATTATTTCTTTGAAGTCAGCGATCAGTTAATCGCCGCCGCTGCCTTCGGTGTAAGAAGCAAAGTCCGGGATTTCCCGCTTGAAGAATTCACGCATTTTTTTAATGATATTTTTCTCAACCTGTCGAACCCGTTCTCTAGATATTCCGTATCGGTCTCCGATTTCTTGTAGCGTTACCGGGTTGTCTGAAAAAATGCGCAAATCAAAGATTTCCAGCTCGCGCGGCGTCATTTTTTTCCTGAACTCCGCAATTTTGTTGTGCAGCAGAACTTCGATTTCTTTCTTGGACACTTTGTCTTCAATGGATTCGGCTTCGGTGCTCACAAATTCAATTCTTTCGGTGTCAGAATCTTCTTTCAGGGGTGCATCCAACGATACATCCCAACCGTCCAATCGCTGGTCCATGTCAATGATTTCGCGCTCCGAAACACCCAGTCTTTCTGAAAGCAGCTTGGGCTTGGGTTCAAAGCCTTCGTCTATCAATTTTTGTTTTTCCTTTTTCAGCTTAAAAAAGAGCTTGCGCTGGCCTTGAGTGGTTCCAATTTTTACCAGGCGCCAGTTGTCCATGATAAACTTGAGAATGTAGGCTTTTATCCAGAAAGAAGCGTAATAGGAAAATTTGACATTTTTATAGGGGTCAAATTTTTTAACGGCTTGCATCAGACCGATATTACCTTCCTGAATCAGGTCCAGTAAATTTTGCATCCACACCCGCTGAAACTCCAGCGCTATTTTAACCACTAGTCTCAAGTTAGAGGTCACCAGTCGGTAGGCCGCATCCTTGTCACCTTTTTCGCGCACCCGGATGCCCAGTTCGCGCTCCTCCTCTCTGGTGAGCAGCTTGTAGGTACTGATTTCCGTCAGGTACCGCTGCAACGGATCAAATTTAACCAGCGCCTTATCGGACGACCTGGCAGCAGGTCCTTTGGGGCTTAGCGCCTTGGCACTTTTAGCTGCTTTTTGGCCTGACATCTTTTTGCTCTTGACCGATTTGGTAGCTCTGGATTTAGCCGTCTTAGCGGCCGTTTGGACTGGACGTTTGGAAGTTGTAGCCGATTTCCTTGCAGCGGTTCCGGTTTTCCCGGTTGCTTTCTTGGCAACGCGCTTGGCGCTTTCGGTCGTTTTTTTGACCGGGGAGGCGGAGTGTCTGGTGCGCTTGCTTATCTTTTTTTTTGCAGCCGTCGAAGTCTTAGTTGCCGCTAATTTTGTCTTGCGAGTTGCTTTTGGAGCGGCACGCTTCGCCTTTTTGGCTGCCGATTGATTCGTAGATGTGGACCGTTTGAGAAGTCGTTTGATTGGCTTTTTGGCCGCCTTGGCCGTTTCCTTAGCGATAGCCCCGGTACTGCTGGCCTTTTTTTTAGCGGCGCTCTTGGCCGCAGGGGCCGCCTTTTTGATCGGCGAACGGCCGGCTTTGGTTGTTTTTTTGGCCGTCGAACGACCTTGCGTGGAGGTCTTTTTAACGCGCGAACGGCCGTTCGCGGTCTTCTTTTTGGCCCCAGCTTTTGCCTGCCGGGGTGACCGCTGGGCACCGGATTTCTTTTGGCCGGATTTTTTGCTTTTAGCCGGTATTTTTTTCATTGGATTTAATCTAAATTGCGACTGCAACAGGCCTTCGTTCACTTCGAAAAACCAGCAATCCCGGCCTGCATTTTTATGGACAGCAAAGAGAACCTGTGATATCAAAAGGGTTTACAGGAGCGCCTGTAGCTCAGTTGGATAGAGCAACGGACTTCTAATCCGTAGGTCGCAGGTTCGAATCCTGCCAGGCGTACCATGGTTACCAAAGCTCCCGGGTGAACGCTCGGGAGCTTTTTGGGTTGGAGTCAGCACGGAATCAACTGAAGCAAATTTAAGGTAGGCCTCTCGTTCTGCCTTTTTTTGTGTCTCGCCATCTCTGTTTTCAGTCAGATTACATTAAATAACAGGACTTAGCAGCGAACACAAGTTTTTTCTTTTTTCACACGATAGAGAGCACTTTTGAGAAAAAGAGTTACAAATCAAATTGACTCCGGGTTGTCTTGAAATTCGGATATGGCAAGAGAAATGAAGTTTAGTCGATGATGGTTTTGTAATATTTAACCCCGACCCGATATTCCGATGACAGTTCTTGGACAGCCGCCGGAATACACCATTTGACCTCTGCAAAAAAGCCTTCATAAAGCTCTGTATGGATCGAATCCGGATTATAATTTTCCATCATAATATAAATATCGGAGCCCGGATCTACCCCATCCGGTGTGATAAAACACATACCATCTGTTGAATGGTCACACATGACTGCATGGTAGAAATGATCGGTATTATGGTAGGCAAAAACGATGGGGGCATCATTTTTAATGCGATCAAACATCCTTCGATCGTTATTTTTCTTCATAACCCCCCTTTCAATTCGGGATTTATCGGGTCAGGATGTTTCCAGTTTGATACTCGGTCAGGAGAAAAAATTCAGGCAGGACCTATATACAAATATTATCATTCAAAGT
>JASFJF010000490.1:0-3206 GCA_050122255.1 Desulfobacterales bacterium | reverse complement strand
TGGCTTTCACCTATTAGAATAATGAGGGCTTACACATGTTTGAATTTGCCATCTAAATGCAATAATTCATTTCTGTCAAGGGAGATTCCCTGCACATGCGTTTAACAGCCTCTTAGAACCTCAAGATCGGGCTATTGAAAGCGGGATTGAAACGGAGTTGAAGAGGAGAAAGACCAGCGGCCCTTTAAGGTAGGCGCTTTTAACGCGGTCGCCAGTTCATCCAGGAAGCGTGCACGCGGAATTTCATGAGCCCCGAAGCTCAGAAGGTGAGCGGTGGTAACCTGACAATCGATCAAATCGAAATCTAAGCTATGAAGATGCTTTACCAGCCCCACTAAGGCTACCTTGGATGCATTGCTGATTCGGGTAAACATGGATTCTCCGAAAAAACAGTGGCCGATGGAAACCCCGTACAGGCCGCCGGCTAATTGGCCGTTCATCCAGGCCTCAACTGAATGGGCCAAACCGGATTCATGCAGTTCACAGTAGGCTGAGATCATTTCATCTACGATCCAGGTGCCTTCGTTGGTTTCGGTGCGGCTCTCGGCACAGGCCCTGATCACCGCTTTAAAATCCTGATCCATGGTCAATTCAAAGTCACCCTTGTTAATCACTTTTTTCAATGATTTTGAAATTTTAAGTTGATTCGGGTACAATATCAGTCGAGGATCTGGAGACCACCACATAATCGGCTCATTTTCAGAATACCAGGGGAATATGCCCATGCGATAGGCCAGCAGCAGCCGCTCCAGGCTTAAATCACCGCCAATAGCCAGAAGTCCCTCCTGGGCAGCGAGCTTTGGGGAAGGAAATATCAATTCATTTGACAGAAGATAAACTGGCATCCACTTTAGTCGATTGGTTAAACACTTGGCTGGTTAAATATTATCTGCACTGTCCAAACAAGGGGAATCCCGTGCAGAAGCATATTGACCACCTAAGCATTTAACAAATTAACCAAAATTGAAAGTTAACTTTTCGTCGGACAGATCAAGGGATACCAAACCGCCGTTTTGGAGATCGCCGAAAAGGATTGCATCAGAAAGCTTATCTTTTATCTCCGTTTGAATAACACGACTCAGGGGCCTGGCACCATAGGTTGGATCATGCCCTTTTTCGGCCAGCCAGGTACGCACCGCCGGTGAGATTGTCAGAGCGACCTTTTTGATAGCCAGTTGCTGATTCAGCTCCGCTATGAATTTGTCGACGATCATTTCCATGATCTCTAAGTTAAGGGCATTAAAGGTTATGGTTTCATCCAACCGATTTCTGAATTCAGGGCTAAATAGCTTTTCTATGGCCTTTTTGCCTTTGGATTGGGCATCTTTGTGCGTCTGGCCAAAACCGATGTTGGCCGCACTCATCTCTCTTGAGCCGGCATTTGATGTCATCATCAAAATCACATTTCGAAAATCAGCCTTGCGCCCGTTATTGTCGGTCAAAGTGGCATGGTCCATGACCTGAAGCAAAATATTGAAAAGATCCGGGTGGGCTTTTTCAATTTCATCCAGCAGCAAGACGCTATGGGGATGTTTGCGGATCCCGTCGGTCAGCAATCCACCCTGATCGAACCCGATGTAACCGGGTGGTGCACCAATCAAACGGGCCACTGCGTGCTTTTCCATATACTCGCTCATGTCAAAACGCATGAACTCAACATTCAGAATGCGGGCTACCTGCAAAGACACCTCGGTTTTACCAACCCCGGTGGGGCCGGTGAATAAAAAACAACCTACCGGGCGTTCCGGAGAACCGAGGCCTGCGCGCGAACGTTTGATGGATGTCACCAGCGCCCGGATGGCATCATCCTGGCCGAACACCACTTCTTTCAGACCGGCTTCCAGATTCTCAAGCTTGGCGCGATCGGAGGTGGTGACACTTTGGGTTGGCACCCGTGCCATTTTGGCGATGATTTTCTCAATATCGGCCGGATTAATTTTTTTGCGCCGCTTAGACCCCGAGAGCCTTATAAAGGCGCCGGCCTCGTCAATGACGTCAATGGCCTTATCTGGTAAAAACCGATCTCTTAGATATTTGGTTGACAGCTCTGCTGCCGTCTTCAGGGCCGCATCGGTATAAACAATTCCGTGATGCTCTTCATAGCGGGATCTCAGACCTTTGAGGATTTGAACCGTTTCTGAGACAGGCGGCTCCATGATTTCTATTTTCTCAAATCGTCTTGAAAGCGCGCGATCCTTTTCAAAGTGATTCTTGAACTCCTCAAAAGTTGACGAACCAATGCACCGTATTTCACCGCTGGCCAGCACCGGCTTCAGTATATTGGAGGCATCCATTGAGCCACTGCTGGTGGCGCCTGCACCGACAATCGTATGGATTTCATCGATGAATAGAATAGCTTTGGATTTCTTTTGCAGCTCGGAAATGACACCCTTGAGGCGCTGCTCAAAATCACCCCGAAATTTCGTGCCGGCTAAAAGTCCCCCCAGATCCAGGGAAAATATTTCCATATCTTTGAGCAGATCCGGCACTTCTTTTTTCTGGATTTTTTGGGCTAGCCCTTCCGCCATCGCTGTTTTACCCACGCCGGGATCACCGACAAAAACCGGGTTGTTTTTGCGCCTGCGGCATAACACCTGCATCGTACGCTCCAGTTCGGCCGTGCGTCCGATCAGGGGGTCCAGTTTGCCTTCAGCGGCAAGCTCTATTAGGTTGAGGGTAAATTGCTCCAGTGGGTTGGCCTGCCGACGGCGGTCTTTTTCTTCTTTGCCGGGCCTTACCAGTCTGTCGGGGCTGTCGCCGAATGAATCTTTGGTAACGTTATGGGAAATAAAATTGAGCACGTCCAGACGTGTAATACCCTCGGAGCTTAAAAAATATTCAGCATGCGAGTCCTTTTCAAGAAAAATAGAGGCCAGAACATCCGCAACGGCAACTTCCTGTTTCTCGGCTGAACGAGCATGGTTAACCGCCCGCTGGATGACCCGCTGAAAGCCGATGGTCTGTTGCAGGACATAATCGTTTCCCTTCGGAATGCGCTCAATTTTTTCGTCAAAAAAATTTTCAAGCGCATCCAGAAGACTCTCGACGTCGCCGCCGCAGTTTTCGATAATCTCAATGCCATTCGGATCGTTGAGGATGGCAAACAGGATATGCTCGATGCTGACGTACTCATGGCGTCTTTTTTTGGCTTCCTTAACGGCAAATCCAAGTGTTGCACTGAGTTCCTTGCTGATCATGATTTACTC
>JASFJF010000489.1:0-3225 GCA_050122255.1 Desulfobacterales bacterium | reverse complement strand
TCTGCACCGCAAGCCGGCTGTATTTTGTTTATGAAGCCGGCCCCTGCGGCTACGGCATTTACCGGCATTTAACAGACAAAGGATTTGACTGCATGGTGGCAGCCCCTTCTCTGATCCCCAAAAAAAGCGGGGATCGTGTCAAAACCGATCGACGCGATGCGGCCAAGCTGGCCAGTTTGCACCGTGCCGGAGAACTGAGCGCTGTCTATGTCCCCGATGCGGCCGACGAAGCCATGCGTGATCTGAGCCGCGCCCGGCACGATGCGGTCAACGCCACCAAAAAAGCCAAACAGCGCCTGAAAGCGTTTTTGCTCAGAAACCGCATCGTTTACAGCGGCCGCTCGGCATGGTCCAAAGCCTACTTTAGATGGCTGGCCGATATCACCATGGCCTATCCGGCCCAACAGGTGGCCCTGCAGGAATATATCGACGCGGTCCATGAGGGCCTCCAGCGTGTTGAGCGGCTCGCCGACCAAATTCGACAACTGCTGCCCGGCTGGCGGCTGGCGCCGATTGTCTCGGCCCTGCAGGCCGCCCGCGGTGTGTCGCTTGTGGTGGCGGTCACACTGCTCGCAGAGCTCGGAGATCTGAGCCGTTTTCAGAAGCCATCGCAATTGATGGCTCACTTGGGCCTGGTGCCTTCGGAACACTCCAGTGGCCAGAGCACCAAAAGAGGCGGTATCACCAAAACCGGCAACAGTCATGCTCGCAGAGCATTGGTTGAAGCTGCCTGGGCCTACCGGATGCCCGCCCGCGTCAGTCGTCTGCTGCTAAAACGCCAGCAGGATGTGCCTGAGCAGGTATGCCGGATTGCATGGAAAGCTCAGCTGCGCTTATGTACCCGTTTCCGCAGACTGGTCGCCAGAGGCAAACTCAAGCAAAAGGTGGTCACTGCCATCGCTCGAGAACTCAGTGCCTTCTTATGGGCAATGGCCAAGCAGATACAACCGGCAGCTTAAAGCATCAACGCAACTAAATCGTTACCAACAGCTTGTACAAGGAGGCAAAATTACAAAGAGCAAATAGTTAACTTTCAGATCATTGATGGGGCGCGATCACGGCCAAGGAGAACCCTCGAACGCTCTATGGGATATGGCATCCGGCCTAACTTCCGATAATAGACAGAGGCAGCTCCACGACGAAGCCATGAAATGCGGTAGCCAACCCGCGAATATCAGAATGATCAAGCGTCGTTTAATGATCGCGCCTCTGTCAATGATCTGGAACATATTGCCTTAAAAAACTTCCTTTGAGATTGAAATTAAAAAGGAAGGCGGACTACCTTTTTTCTATTGACAAGTGTCAATCATATCAGAGCGTTTGCTCAAACTTCTAGCGGATGAATGGGATGAAGCCGGGCCGCCGGGCTATATCGAAACAAGCACCCTGGCGGAACGCTTACAAATGGGCATCCCTCAGGTGAAATCCGCCATTGAATCGCTGTTTGAAAAAGGCCTTGTGGATACCGACAAGGTGGATATCTTTGCGGCCTATCTTACTCCTGAGGGATACGACCTCATCCAGAGGGTCTGAGTCGATAGCACAACCGGGAAAAACGTCGCTTGATTTGATTGTTGTTGACGCCGATAGCCAGCGCCCTGCGGCTGCCGACCATGACCACCAGCTGACGGCCGCGGGTGACAGCCGTATATATCAAGTTGCGCTGCAGCAGGATATAATGCTGGGTTAAAATCGGTAGAATTACAACCGGGTACTCCGACCCCTGCGATTTATGCACTGAAACCGCATAGGCCAGCACCATCTCATCCAGCTCGCCAAAATCATAGGTGATCTGCCGGTTATCAAAGCAAACCGTTATCTGGCGCTCTTCAGGTTGAATTGCTGAAATACGACCGATATCACCGTTAAACACCTCTTTGTCATAGTTGTTGCGGATCTGCATGACTTTATCATTGACCCGGAAGGTGCGGTCCCCGCGCACGATACCGCCACTTGCGGGGTTTAACACCGTCTGCAGCTGATTATTAAGGTTGACGGCGCCAACAACACCTTTGTGCATCGGTGTCAGCACCTGGATATCGTCAATGGCATCAAAGCCAAAACGCTGGGAGATTCGTGTATGTGCGAGCTCCAAAATAACCTCGAGCACCTTCTGGGGATCTTCCTGCTCAATGAAATAAAAATCATTTTGGGGATCTGAAATCTTGGATTGACCGATGTGGGGCAGCTCACCCGCATTGATCTTATGGGCATTGACGATAATTCGGCTGGATTTAGCCTGGCGGAATATCTCGGTCAACTCTACAACCGCAACTGAGCCGGATGCAATCATATCGTTGAGCACATTGCCGGGACCGACAGACGGCAGCTGGTTGACATCGCCCACAAAAATGCAGCTGGTGGCGGCGGGAACTGCCTTGAGAAGATGGTACATCAAGACCGTGTCGATCATGGAGGCTTCATCAACAATCAGCACTTCGCAATCAAGAGGGTTTTTTTCATGTCTTTGAAACCCGAGTTTATGGATGCTGTATTCCAGCAGGCGGTGGATCGTTTTAGCCGTGTGGCCGGTCATTTCACTCATGCGCTTTGCCGCCCTGCCGGTCGGTGCCGCCAGCATGATATGGACCTGCATTTGCGAAAAAATTTTAAGAATGGCCCTGATAATGGTGGTTTTGCCGGTACCTGGCCCGCCGGTTAAGACCAGGACCTTATTTTCGAGGGCATATCGGATGGCATCCTGCTGTTTTTCAGCCGGTTTAAATGAAAGCTGATCCTGGACCCACTCGATCGCCTGCGCAGAATCTACCGCCCGCACTGATTTCGGTGTGGATAGCAGCGCCTTCAAACGATTGGCAATGCCGGTTTCACATTGATGATATCGCGCCAGATAAACAGCTTTTTTATTCTCTTTAAAGTCTTCAATGTCTTCATTTATATCTTCGATGATGATCTGTTTGTCTGCATGCAGGCGACCGATAGCAGTGACAATAAGCTCTGGCCTTACGGTTAAAATTTCGCGGCAGCGCTCGATCAGCGGTTCGTAGGGGAAAAAGACATGCCCGTCTTCTGATAACTGATGCAGCGCATAGACAACTCCGGCTTCTACCCTTACCCTGGCATCATTGGAAAAACCGAGCTCTTTGGCGATATTGTCGGCCTTTAAAAATCCGATCCCGAAGATATCCGTTGCCAAACGATAGGGATTTTGTTTGACCACTGCAATCGAGCGATCCGCGTAGCGTTTAAAAATTTTGGTGGCAT
>JASFJF010000488.1:0-3230 GCA_050122255.1 Desulfobacterales bacterium | reverse complement strand
ACCATGGTCTACGGCGTGCTGCGCATGATCAACTTCGCCCACGGTGAAGTTTTCATGAGCGGACCTTACACAGCCTATTTCGTGGCCGCCTGGTTTTACCGCAGCGGCTTTCTGGATGCTCAGCCGATTCTGTGTCTGGCTGTCATTTTCCTTGTGTCCATGTCCATATCCGTAACAATTGCCTTTTTTCTGGAACGGATCGCCTACCGGCCACTCAGAGGCGCACCGCGGCTCATCCCGCTGATTACCGCCATCGGAGCCTCCTTTTTTCTGCAATACCTGTTTCGGGGGCTTTACGGTTCCAGCTTCCAGGCTTATCCGGACATCGCCATGCTGGAAGGCCACTGGATGATCGGCGGTATCCGCATCCTTAAATTTCAGGCAGTCGTCATTGTGGCCGCCATTGTGCTGATGTACGCCCTGTATAGCTTTGTCATGAAAAGCCGTATCGGCAGGGCCATTCGGTCGGTCTCCGAGGACAAGGAAGCCTCTGCCCTGATGGGCATCGACGTAGACAAAATGATTTCCATGACCTTTGTGGTCGGGGGCGCCGCCGCCGGTGCAGCCGGTGTGTTATATGCCATTATGTTCAAACAGGTGCATTTTTTCATGGGCTTTATCCCCGGCATCAAGGCGTTTACGGCAGCGGTTTTAGGGGGCATCGGCAACATCCCGGGGGCCATGCTGGGCGGCATCTTCCTCGGTCTGGTCGAATCCGTCGGTCCCAGTTTGTTTCTCGACGGATTGGGTATTGTGGCCCCCTATCAGTTAAAAGACGCCATTGCCTTTACCATGCTGGTGATGGTGCTGATTTTCCGCCCGACCGGGATTCTGGGCGAACGTCTGGCAGTTAAAAAAGCCTAGTAACTAAATTTTGCATGAAAATTAATGAGAGTTGTTATTAGATCCTATGTCGGCAAATCAAGAAAATCGTAGAGGGTGTGGAAAATACCGAACAGGTATAAAGGATGAAAATCATTTTATCGCATTAATTTTCACCCTGCGGGCGAGCTGGAGACTTCCATCTGCTGCGTTATTACGGGCGAAGCATAGATGACTATAGCTTCACCCTTAAGTGCCTTGCAGATGAAAGCCTCCAAATCGTGCAAAACTCAGTTAAAAATCATCTTTTTGTCGGAAAGGACAGTTTGACTAAAATGAATCAGGACCATTCTCCATGGCGTTTTGCGGTCAATATCGGGCTGATCGGAGCTCTCACAGCGGTTATGCTCTCTCTGATCGGCATGGTTGAGGCCTTCAACAAGCGTGACATCATATATAACGTCTTGACCATGGGCAACGTCCTGCTGTTGCTCGCAGCGGTTTTCCTCAGCTATTTGGCTGCTAAAAGAGCCAGGCGCGAGCAAACCGCAATGGCCATTGGTCTTGCCATCCTTGTGGGCCTGATGACAGCAGCCGGCATTGCCCTGCTGGTGGCCGTCGGCAAGACCATCAACCTGCGGATGGTGTTTATCAATGCCTCACCGTCGCTATATCAGATATTGACCTTTTATTTCGGCCCCAGGCTGGGCATCCCGCTGTTACTTTTGAGCGGTGTTCTGAGCGGTCTTGCTGCCGGCCTGCTGTTTCTGGCTCCAGCCATAATCCGCAAAACGATTATTACAGCTTTGAGCAGCGTGATAATTGCGGGCGTGCTGCAGGACATGCTACGTCCGGTCATTTCCCTCTGGGGCCCGCTGGCCAAAATCAACCTGTTCTTGTTCGCCCCCAACGGCCTGTCCATAAAAGGTGCGATAGGGCTGTTTGTTTTGATCGCGGCACTGGTGTTTGTGTGGGGCCTCAAAGGTACCGCCGTTAAAAACAAAGTGGAAGGGTTGCCCGCCGGTCAACAGCGCAAGCTGAAACTTGCTACTATACTGGTTATTGCCTTTATCCTGCTGGTTCTGCCGAAAATCCTGGGGCTGTTTCTCAGCGAGGTGCTAACCATCGTGGGCCTTTATGTGCTTCTGGGGTTGGGTCTGAATATCGTGGTAGGGTTTGCCGGCCTGCTGGATCTGGGTTATGTTGCCTTTTTCGCCGTGGGCTCCTACGTGGTTGCTATTTTAACATCCCCGGAACTGGGATTTTTCAGTATGGGATTCTGGACGGCCCTGCCCTTCGTGATTGCAGCTGGCATCCTTTCCGGGGTGCTGTTGGGGGTACCGGTGCTGAAGATGCGCGGCGATTACCTGGCCATCGCCACCCTGGGATTTGGTGAAATCATCCGGATCCTGGTCCTGTCCGACTGGCTGCGGCCTTGGATCGGCGGTGCCCAGGGCATCGGCCAGATTCCCAATATCAGCATTGCCGGGTATACGTTTACCACGCCGCAACAGGTTTATTATTTTATTCTGGCCGGCTGTTTGCTGGTCGGCTTTATTTCCTGGCGGCTGCGAGATTCCCGTTTGGGTAGAGCCTGGATGGCCGTGCGTGAAGATGAGGACGTGGCGCAGGCCATGGGCATTAATTTGGTGGCCACCAAACTGATGGCATTTGCCACCGGCGCCGGTTTTTCGGCCCTGAGCGGTGCCATTTTCGCCACCAAAATCGGCTCGGTCTATCCCCATAGCTTCAACGTCATCGTATCCATCAACATTATCTGCCTGATCATCGTGGGCGGCATGGGAAGCATTCCCGGAGTCATTGTGGGGGCGTTCGCTTTGGTGGGGCTACCTGAGCTGCTGCGCGAATTTGCCGACTACCGGCTGCTGGTATATGGTGCTGCGCTGGTCGCCATGATGCTGTTGAAACCGGAAGGGTTGTGGCCGGATGTCAAGCGGCGGCGTGAGCTTCACATCGAAGAAGATGAAACCGGGATAGAGACGGCGGAACCTGCTCCGGCGAGCGGTTAGGAGGAAACCATGGCAATTTTGACAACAAAAAGACTCACCAAGCAATTTGGCGGTCTGGTTGCCATTGACAATCTGGACCTTGAGGTCAAGGAAAACAGCATCCATAGCGTCATCGGCCCCAACGGTGCCGGCAAGACCACTTTGTTCAATTGCATTACGGGCTTTTACAAGCCCGAATTCGGCGAAATTGATCTGGCGGGCCACTCTCTGGTGGGATTGTTGCCGGATCAGATAGTGCGCCTGGGGGTTGCACGCACCTATCAGAATATTCGGCTATTTCCCGCCCTGACGGCGATGGAAAATATTCTGGTGGGCTTGCACACCCATCTTAAAGCGCGCTTTTTTGGAATTGTCACGGGCAGCCCGGGAACCCGCAAA
>JASFJF010000487.1:0-3243 GCA_050122255.1 Desulfobacterales bacterium | reverse complement strand
CCTTTTAGATAATCGGCGGGCCGGCCCTTTTTTCTTCGTGGTCGGCTTCCAGCCTGCGTATTCCTCGCTTTCGTCATCATGGCGGTCGAAATGGCCCGCCATTTCGATTTTAGCCTCAAACTGTTGAGCGCTGATCGTGGACGTGCCGCAGGCAGCCGCGTAGTCGGTGACGTCCCGGTCCGAGCTGACAACCAATGCTTTTTCACGTTCGCGGGAGGCCATGCGTTTGATGACTTCATCAGCCGATGTCCCTTTTGGTGAAAATCGAATCGAGATCCCTTTTTGCCGGTGGCGTTGCTGGGAAAAGGCCGGGCCGTTCTGACCATCAAATACCACGGTTATGGGATGGTGCTTGATTTTGCGGTAAGCTGCCAGCCTGTCCACCAGTGCCGCGCGGCCCAGCAGAATATCCTGTGCGTCCAGCCGGCTCAAAGATGCAGATTGTCGGATTAGATTATACCCATCGATAATGATATGGAGCGGCATTTATATCGTCAATGCTTGCGGCTGCGGCTATCGCCGGGTTTGCTGCAGGCTTTTGATCAGGCGATCCAGGTCGTCATTGCTATAAAATTCAATTTCAACCCTACCTTTAAGACCGCGTCGCCTGATGGTTACTTTGGTGCCAAAATGGCGTGAAAGCTCTTCAGCCAGGCTGAACAGATAATGATCTTGAGCGTTTTTTCGGCTCACTTTCGGTTTTTTCGACTCACCTTTCAAAGCGCGCACAAGATCTTCGGTTTCCCTGACCGACAACCCCTTTTTGACAACTGAGCGCCAGGCCGCCAGTTGCTGGGTGGGGTTGGGTGTGCCCAGCAGCGCTCGGGCATGACCCATTGAAAGTTCGCCTTTCTGGATGCTTATCCGAATGGCCTCGGGCAATTGTCGCAGCCGCAAAAAATTGGCAACCGTGGAGCGGCTTTTTCCCACCCGCATGGCGGCCTCATCCTGCGTCAGATGAAATTCGCTTATCAGCCGATGATAGGCTTCGCATTCCTCAATGGGGTTGAAATTGGCGCGCTGAATGTTTTCAACAATCGACAATTCCAGTAATTTGGAAATGGTGATGCGTTTGATGATAACCGGCACCTGGGTCAGGCCTGCCAGTTTGGCAGCGCGCAGCCGTCTTTCCCCGGCAATCAGCTCATATCCATCATTTTCTTCGCAGACCAAAAGCGGTTGCAAGATGCCCTGCTCCTTTATCGACTGGCTGAGCTCCTCTAATCCGGCATCGGGAAACTGTTGGCGGGGCTGAAAGCGGTTGGGGTGTATGCGTTCAATGTCACAGTAGAAAAAATCTTTGGGTGGTTCTGTCGATTTTTCCATCTCCGGGATGAGCGCTTCCAACCCTCTACCGAGAGCCTGTTTTTTGCGCTTGGCCAGCGCGCCACTCGATTTTTTGGTTTCTTTTTTCTCTTGCATCCTGTTCTCAGGTATATGGCAATGTTGGTTATAACTTCTTGGTGTTCACTGAACTCGATTGAACGCAACCGCTTGTTGAAAAGTTAGTTGTTTAGGATTTCCTTTGCCAGTCTAAAATAGCTCAGGGCGCCCGCCGATGTGGCATCATAGAGCAGAATGGGTTTGCCGAAGCTCGGCGCCTCGCTCAAGCGCACGTTGCGGGGCACCATTGTCTTAAATACAAGTGCCTCAAAATATTTTTGAGCTTCCGCTGCGACCTGATGCGCAAGATTCGTCCGTTTGTCGAACATGGTAAGTAATATGCCGGCAATGGCCAGGTCCGGATTAAAACTGCGTTTGATGCGCTTGATCGTATTGAGAAGCTGTCCCAGGCCCTCCAGGGCGTAATATTCGGCCTGAAGCGGAATCAAAACGGAATCGGCAGCCGTAAGGGCATTAATGGTTAACAGGCTTAATGACGGCGGGCAGTCGAGAAAAATATAGTCAAATTCCTGGTTGAGGCCGGCAATTAGATTCTTGAGGGCCTTTTCACGTTGGGGATTGGACATCATTTCCACCTCAAACCCGATTAATTCGACATCGGCAGGAATCACTTTCAGCGTGGCAATTTCACTCTCCACGATTAAGTTCGCGGCGCCGGCGCGACCCAGCATTCCATGGTAAAGCGTTTTTTCGAGACGTGATCGATCGATACCCAAACCTGAAGTCGCATTGGCCTGGGGATCGCAATCGACCAGCAATGTTTTTTTTTCTGAAACGGCCAGGGCGGCTGCCAGGTTTACAGCGGTGGTCGTCTTGCCGACACCCCCTTTCTGATTGGCGATGCAGATGATTTTTGCCATAACTCGGATGCTCTAACATAAAATCCGGGGTTTGAAAAGAACTTTGAAATGTGGCAATCTTACGAGACCGCTCATGTGAGATAGATCGGTGATGGCTTGCGCCTTATTGTCATCAATGATGTTATTGCCAATTAAACACAAGTATTTGAACAGCAGCGGCCAAAAGTTGGAAATCTCATAACAACACGCCAACCCTCCAGCAGGCTATTACTGCAGGTTCTTTTTTTGCAGATACTCTGGACGCCTTGCTTTTGCCCGCTCAAGTGTTATAATACCGGAATATTTAACATTGAACCGGGTTGAGTCCATGATAATTTCAAAGCGCATATCGATCTGGATGGTCACATTGGTTCTGCTGACAATGCTAGGAGTGCAATTTTCTTCCGGGCTAACGATCAGTGAGGAAGAGAAGTTGTCCAGATCTATCCTTGGATATATTTACCGCCAGTATGAAGTTATTGATGATCCGGTAATTGTGGATTATGTCAATCAGGTCGGCAGCCGGATCGTTTCGGTTTTAACAGATCCCGTTTTTGACTATAAATTTCACGTTATCAATGTCGACACCTACAACGCTTTTGCAATTCCGGCAGGCTACATCTTTATCAACAGCGGCCTGATTGCAGCTATGGATAGTGAAGACGAACTGGCTGGCATTTTGGCTCATGAAATTGCGCATGTGAATGCGCGCCACATTTCCCAGAAAATTGAAAGATCCAAAAAAATTGGCTGGGCAACCCTGGCGGGTGTGGCGGCCGGCGTGCTCATTGGGGCGGCCGGTGGGGCAGAAGCAGGGCAAGCTATCACACAGGGCAGCCAGGCTGCCGGAGCAGCTGCTCAACTGTCCTATAGCCGTGACAACGAAATACAGGCTGACCAGCTGGGACTGATCTACCTAAAAGATGCCGGTTACGACGGCGCAGGTTTGCTTAAGATCTTAAAAAAGATGCGCAGCAAACAGTGGTTCAGTACCGAACAG
>JASFJF010000486.1:0-3252 GCA_050122255.1 Desulfobacterales bacterium | reverse complement strand
AAATTTCAAAGAGGCTGGGCTTTCTGAATATATCGATGCGCGCCTTGCTGATGCCCATGGCCTTGTAAAAGAATTGGAAGGTCGCTTCGATTTTGTCTTTTCGGACGCAGATAAGGATTGGTATAAGAATTATTTCATAGAGCTTGCACCGAAGCTTGAGGTCGGTGGTTGCTTTACAGCGCATAACGCAAGAAGTACTGGCGTAGGGGGTATCAGAGAATTTATTGATTACGTGCAAGACCAACCCAATTTCAAAACTACGATTGACAAAACAAGTAAAGCGGGAATTTCGATAAGTTATAAGATCGCAGAAAATTGATTTTGTGTCATCACCTTGACCCTGTCTCCTTGAGCGAATACCGAAATCGCAAAAACGCTAAATAATAAAAGTCCCGTATGGTCCTTTGCAGTCACTCTCTTTAAATAGGGACTTGCCTGAATGTGAAATTAAAAACCAAAGGATCGTCTGGATCGGAGGCTCTATGTTCGAGCATTTACCAAATTTCATCCAATACGCATTCAAGGGTTTCCCATTTTTCATTTTTAAGCTCTCAATTGATAATCTTTTTGACACTCCCATTAATTTTTCATATTCTTTGTATAGTGCCCCTCTTTATGCCAACCGCGCAGTCAAAAAGAGGCACCATCGGTTCATCCGGCACACTTTAAAATTTATGGAGGAGCAGCTTCATGCAGAATGGAATTGTACAAAAAGAGAAAACGTCCGTCAGCTACCACATCTTGATCGTTGGAAACATCAAAGCTGAAGAGGACTTGATCATAAACGGCAACGTTGAAGGTAATGTAGAAATTAAAAATCACAGCTTCTTCTTGGGCCCCAGTGGAAGATTACAGGGTAACGTTTATGGACAGAATGTGAGAATCAGGGGACAAATGAATGGCGATATTGAAGCAGAAGGAAAAGTAGAAATTGCACAAGAGGCAAAGTTTGAAGGCAAAATTAAGTGTAAAAGTATTTCTGTCGAAAAAGGTGCATATTTGGATGCCGATGTAAATTTGGGTTGATAATTAACCGAAAAAGAAAGCGGGGTCAAATCTTGAATTGTGAATTCAAGATTTGACCCCTCCTCCTTTTTAGGGCATGACGGGCCTCAGTCGCACGGATAGACACCGACGTCACCACCATTCTCTCCTGCTCCACATGCGGGACTGCCGGATTTCACATGGAAGTCATAATCGGGCGGACCTGGATTCACAAACAACGGATCCACATCCTTGAGATTATGCGAAACTGACAGATCGACATGGTGTACATTGCTCCACAGCCGTATGCCCGGCTTTACAATGTTGTTGGCTATCCTTACGTTTTTCATATCATGTCGCTCAGATAGTTTTATAGCAGCATTGCCAGAGTTTCCCCAGAAGACGTTGTTCTCGATAACCCAGTTGTCACCGTCCTTGATATTCAGCATCTGCCAACCAGGGGCTGAACCCTGGTGGCACACATTCCTGCGCCATACATTGTCATGGCTTCGGTCTGGCTTCGATTCCGAGATAAAGCATTGACCGTCTATTTCATAAAGAATGTTGTCCTCGAACACAGTATTGGTCAACTGCCTTCGTATATGGTCATCCATGTCGTAGTGCTGTATCCCGTCACAATGACACCTCGGGCTTGCATACTTTTTGCTGGTATGATGAAACTTGTTGCCTTGGACCAGATGACTGTTCCCAAATATCCTCAGACAATCACCGTCCCCAGACATCATGTAACTGACATCGTTTCGTTGGATAAGAAAATTGTCTCCTTCAGCATATATTCCAAATTTACCGACATGGTGGACATTGTTGTCAATGATCTCGACACCGCGAACGTTCCTGATGTCAATTCCGATTTCTGCTGTATCCGTAACCTCAAAACCTTCAATCCTTACGTAATCTCCTGTTATCTTGAATCCCTTCATCTTGACATGCCCTGATGCCCTGACTGTGATTTTGGCCGCTGGACGGCCATCTTTGGACACTGTCACTCTCTCATTGTAGGTGCCGCTCATCACCGTGACCGTGTCACCTGGACCGGCTGATTTGACAGCACTCTGGATTGACTGACCGGGATTGACAGTTATGGGAGCAGCAAATACACTGTATGATAGAGCCATAAGGGATAAAATTATGGTAATACCTCTTTTCATGATCGCCTCAGGTGACATACCTGAATATAAACCCTTTCTGACATGTGGTAAGTCATAGCACAATAGCATCCGAGCACCGATTGAGATAATCTGGACTTACAATAACAATATGACTCTTGCAGGTCCTAAATGGATATTGGCAACATATCGCATTTTTTTATCCGGTGTCAATCCCGAGGTCCGGAAAACGTTTATTTAAAGCAAAGAAAAGGCGCATCCACAAAAAAATCTGACATGCCATCAATAGAATAATTTGGGACCGAAGTTGTGTAGCCTGGTAATCGCCTTTCGGTGTCTGGTCAAATAAAATGACTGGAGGAAATTTACCTTTTCGAATTGTGTTAAAACTTTAGAAAAATAAAACTCATTCGCGGCAAGCTGCTAGGCGCAGATTTCGAATTGACTGACTACTTCATATAAGTTATAGTTATGACAGAAAATTTATAGAGATATTATGCGATTCGGCAGTCAGAAATGAATCCACCAAAAAGAACCCAAAATATGTGCAGGGAAGCAAACAGGAAGTGCCGGAACACCGGGAATGCGCCAGGGGCAAGGGCTTGAAAACAAAATCAGCACTTTAGAGCAAACAACAAAAGTCAATTCAATGCTCGCGCAATCAGACAAAGATTTGAAAATGGCAAAGAAAAAGGCCCAGCGATTGAAGGTTCCCTTTGTCGATCCCCTTCGGGCCACCATCGAACCGTCTGCGCTCAGCCTGCTATCACCGGAGATGGCCGTGCGGCGCAAGGCCCTGCCCATTCGCGTGGTTGATAATTATTTGCTGGTCGCAATGATAACGCCGGAAGAACCAGTCGCCAAAAGGAGCCTGGAAATACTTACCGGGTTTAAAGTTCGCCCTGCACTGGCACCAAAAAATTCACTCTCAACTGCACTGAAAAAATATTATGGAAACGGGTACAGTGCCGCGCTTCGCGTCAAGCAAGGCCAGCCGAAGCCAATCCAAAAACCGACCGCCAGGGCTACCAAGGATCGCAAAGGCGGGCCATGCACCATTTCCGTGATCTCAAACAAAGGGGGTGTCGGTAAAACCCATGTGGCCATCAACATGGCTTATTGCCTGGCAAAAAAAGGTGGC
>JASFJF010000485.1:0-3272 GCA_050122255.1 Desulfobacterales bacterium | reverse complement strand
TGGTCATTATGCCTACCAGCCCCAACGTTGAGGGTTTGCCGTATCACAAAGAGGTACCGGTGTATGATTTCGATCTAAAAAAGGCGGCTGAATATATGAAAAAGGCCTGGGGCGGCCAGGTGTGGGGAAAAGGCTTTAAAATGATCATTACTCATAATACGGGCAACGAAATGCGCGAAGCAGCGGCAGTGATGCTGGCCGAAAATATCATGTCGCTGAACCCTAAATTTAAAATCGACGTGCGCAATGTCGAGTGGAAGGATTATGTCGTCAAAATCCGCGATTTTCAGTACCCGATGTTTCTGAGCGGCTGGGGAGCTGATTATGCCGATCCCCACAATTTTGTGTATCCGTTTATGCATTCCAACGGTTATTACGGCAAATTCATGGCTCTAAAGAATGACGAAATTGATGCCCTCTGCGATGCGGGAATTGAAAATGTGGATCCAAACAAACGCGCGCAGCTCTACTCCCAGCTTCAGAACATCTGGCATACCGACGCCATTGGTATTCCGCTCTACCAGCAGATTGTGGTCCGCGCTTACCGGGATTATGTACACGGCTTTGTCCCCAATGCCATGTTCACCGATGATAATGAGATCATTAAGCGCATCTTCAAAAAATAGAAGCTCAAAAAGGTTGAGCCCGTTGGCCCGTTATCCTGTTTTGCCGGTAAGAAAATAGCATCCGTTCTGATCCCATTTTAGCCGGCGTAACGGGTTTAACCGGCCGAACCGGCTCAACCGGCCCAACCTGATAATTATGCTCGCCTACATTACGCGCCGGTCTTTGTTGCTGATATTTGTGCTGTTCGGGGTATCCGTCCTGATTTTTGGCATATTAATGACCTTCAGTCCCGAACGCAGAGCCGCAACTTTCGTTACCTCACCCCAGCAAGCCAAAGACATTCCTAGAATTATCAAACAGTTCGGTCTGGATGATCCCTTTTATGTCCAATACGTTCGCTGGATAAAAGAAGTTTTTAAAGGCAATCTGGGCTGGTCGCTCGTAGCCAGCAGGCCTGTTTCCGAGGCCTTCTGGAATTACTTCCCGGTCACGCTGGAGATGAATTTATTTGCAGCTCCCATTGTGATCTTTTTTGGCATCTGGCTGGGGACATTGTCCGGCATCCATCGGGATACCTGGATCGACCACGGCACCCGTATCCTCGCCATTGCAGGCTGGTCCTTGCCGACCTTTCTATTTGCGCTGGTCCTTTTGATGATTTTTTACGGCTATTTTCAAGTTTTTTCACCCGGCGTGCTCAGCGATCACCTGAGTATGTTCATTCTGGATAATCCGGATTCGTTTAAGGCGTATACCGGCTTATACACCCTCGATGGCATTTTAAACGGGCGTTTGGACATCACCTTAAACGCCCTGTCTCACCTGGTTTTGCCTGTGTTGACCTATGTGATCGTCGTGGTGGCCCTGAATATGCGGGTGATGCGCTCGGGGATGATCGAAGAACTATCCAAAGAATATGTCATTACGGCCGTCGCCAAAGGTGCCGATAAGAAAACGATTCATATCAAACACGCGCGGCGCAATGCCTTGTTGCCCGTCATTACGGTGGCCGGTCAGCTGGTTGCTTATTCAATGGAAGGCAGCGTTGCTGTCGAAGTGGTTTATAACCGGCATGGCATCGGCTGGTGGCTGGCTGAATCAGCGGTCCAGCTCGATATACCGGTTCTGATGTGTATTTGCCTGTTTATGGCCGTTATTTTTGTGATCACCAACCTGACGCTGGATATACTGTATGCCTATATCGATCCAAGAATACGATTGAATTAGTTCGATGCGTTTAATTTATTTTATTGGTTTTGTTTCAAATAAGCGTGCATTCACCAATTAAACCAATAAAACCGATCCAAACTAAAATAAAATTACTATTTTATGACAGAGCAGCATCCCCGATTGCGCGAGCTTAAATTTACGCTGCATCGAATATTCAGAAACCCGTCTGCGGTCATCGGATTTCTGTTGGTCCTGTTTTTCTTAGCGGTGGCGGTTTTTGCACCTTACATCGCACCACCTAAATACGCCCACAATCCCTATCTGATGCCGCACAAAGGATTTTCGCCGACCCCCAAACCACCGAACAAAACCCATATTTTCGGCACGGCTTCGGGTCAGTATGACATCTTTTATGGCGTGGTCTGGGGCACCCGGACAGCATTTAAAATCGGGCTTTTTGTGGTGGGTGTAGCGGCCCTGGTGGGAATCGCGCTGGGGGCCATATCCGGCTATTACGGTGGCATCGTTGATGAGGTGCTCATGCGCATCACCGATATTATGTGGGCCATACCCACTTTGGTGATGGCTATGACGATTGTGGTGGCCTTTGGCAGGGGGCTTGATAAAATCATGTATGCGCTGGCTCTGGTGGGCTGGCGCTGGTATGTGCGCGTGATTCGCTCTGAAATTCTGACGCTGCGGGATCAGGATTTTGTTCAGGCCGCCAAAATCATGGGGGTTTCGGACCTAAAAATCATCCTGCGCCACATTTTGCCGAACGCTATCTATCCCGCATTGATCATGGCCTCCATGGACATGGGATCAATGGTGATCACTGCTTCATTTATGAGTTTTGTCGGCCTGGGGGCACCCAAAGGATATGCCGATTGGGGACAAATGGTGGCGCTGGCGCGAAACTATATTGTCGGCCCTCCCGAGGATCCGCTTAAATTCTGGTATACGATTGTCATCCCCGGCGGGTGTATCGTTCTTTTTGTGCTAGGCTGGAACCTGATTGGCGATGCCTTGCGCGACGCCTTCGACCCGAAACTCAGACGAAGATGATTTTGTGGGTTGAAAAAGGAAAAGTTCCATGGCTAAACTGTTGGAAACCAAAAATCTGGTGACAAACTTTTACACCTATGAAGGAGTCGTCAAGGCCCTTAACAAAATCAGCCTGGTGGTTGATCACGGTGCGACTTTCGGGCTGGTGGGTGAATCCGGCTGCGGTAAAAGCGTAACCGTGCGCTCCATCATGCGCATTGTGCCGGAGCCCGGACGTATAGAAGACGGCAAGGTGATCGTGTATTTAGATAAACACCGCCGGCATGCGGGCGTGGATCTGCTTGCACAATCAGAGGCCTTTATGGAGAACCTGCGCGGCGACCGTATCTCCATGATCTTTCAGGAACCAAATGCAGCTTTGAATCCGACCATGAGCATCGGAGACCAGATTGGCGAGAGTTTTTTGTTTCATCAAAAAGAAAAGCTGTGCGCAACGGCTCTCAAGGAGCTCGAATCGGAAGGCTGCCGCA
>JASFJF010000484.1:0-3283 GCA_050122255.1 Desulfobacterales bacterium | reverse complement strand
CAGATGTTGGGGTGGGCTTTTTCAAATTCGTCCAACAACACGACGGAAAAGGGCTGTTTACGGATTTCATCGACCAAGGCACCGGCGCCGGAAAAGCCGTCTTTTGCGGCACTTCCCAGGATACGGTCTTCCGATTCAGCGATTTTGAATTCGCTCATGTCCAGTCGAATCATGCGCTCCGGGGATCCGAAGAGAAACTCGGCCAGTGTTTTGGCAATTTCGGTTTTTCCGGTTCCGGTGGGGCCGGCAAACAAAAACACCCCCAGGGACGCAACGGATCGGTCAGGCCGGCCTTGATCATAGCGATGCGCTCCACAAGACAGTCAACTGCCTCGGCCTGTCCCAGCACGCGTTGCTGGAAAAGGGCACGCAGCTCGCTGATATCCAAACCTTCGCGTTCATAGAGGATAGTACGCGGCAGGCCGGTGATATGAGACAGGGTACGGTATAGATCATCGATAGTCAGAACCCGCACGGGTTGCTCCTCAGTTAACAAACTCTGGCTGGTGATCTTCAAAAAATCGAGCAAATTCCCCGGTGCAGCGCTATCTCCCAAAAATTGTTTGACCATCTGCTGGGCTTCCAACAGCGTTTCGCGTTCAATCAGGGGTGGCTGGTCATCCTGACCGGCCTGGAGTCCCGCCCATTTTTCGGCCAGTTCCAGCGTCTGGCGATCATCCAGCGCGTCTATATGAATAATGTCAAAAGTGGTTTTGATGCGCGGGTTTTCGCGCGTGATCTGCTCAAGAGACGCCGGCCGGACCTCGCCGACAATTGTGATTGCACCGCTGTCGATAAAGGGCACGAGCATATCCAAAATACCGGCCGGATTGTAGCGATGGCGGCCCGTATATATCAGCTCATGAAAACCGGGAACGAACCAGATCACCCCGCGCCTGCGGCCCAAGTTCTTAATGATTTCAAGCAGACGTTTTTCCAACTCGCCCAGGTACGATTGGCCGGCGATGATATCTGCCGCCGAGGCTTCAAAAAACAAAATCCCTTTAGCGGCCAGTTGCTGAGCCAGCGCATGAATGTGGGTTGTTTTACCGACCCCGGCATCTCCCGTCAAAATGACCGACCGGCAAGGTTCACCGGCAACGGATTTCTCTATCCGGTTGAGAGTAGACTGCATTTCTTCGCTCAAATGTACAGAAGGATCCGCTTCCAAAGGCTCCCAAAGGCGACCCACTGTCTTGAGGTATTCACGATCCACCTGAGTATCAGAAGCTTGCTGAATTTCTTCCTTAAGCGGTTGAAGCCCGGGGTGGTTGAGGGCGACCATCAGGTCGGAAACTTCATTCAAGTGCTGCGAATCGCTATCTTTGAGAAAGGTGCCGAAGGTCAGGCGCTCGTCGCTCTTAAGGCGCTGGTCGATAAAATCCTTAAGAATCTGAAGGATCAGCTGATCTTCCTTCCACCATTCCGGTGCTTTGAGCAATGCGGGACCGACGACCGGCTTGTTGTCGGCTATACCCAGCAGGCGAAAAGCAAAAAAAGTGTCCAGCCGTAACGACTGCCGATATGCGCTATTATTTGATCGATAGTGAATTGGGATAAGGTGCGCTGGCTCAAGGCTTCCAGCGCCATGCAACCGATGGGCACGTTGTGGCCCGCATAGTATTCAATCAACTGCTCGTCTGAATACGGCCCGGAAGAGAGCATTTGCACACCCTGCTGAAAAATGGTATTTTCCAGAAGATCTTTGGGATGGGCCGCCTGTTCAAAAAAGCCCATCATGCGCTGTGCCAGATCATAAAGCCGGGCGGTGCTCCTTGATGATGGCCTCATCGTCGGTGGAATCGGAAAATCAGGTTGCTGCCGGGCTTTTGATATGAGCCATTTGAGCGCAAATCCGAGGAAGATGCCGATCAGCAGTATGATACCAATATTAAGAAATTCCATATATTGATTCCTTGGCTGCAAGTTAACAGGAAAAGCTAAGGTTTATTGCGGCAATCATCGGTCTTTTCTGAATTTTTTTAGAACTTTAACACAAGGATCCGACAGGATTCAATATAAACCCGTTTTGACGGAAAGAGGCTTGAAAGATTGTAGGATTAAATGATTCCATCCGACCAGTTCAATTTGAAGTAGGTAGGGAGGGCGCTTTGCATGGGTGGCCATATTTGTCCGTGGTGGTTTGGATACACATTTGACAACCGTTTGCGATACCTTTTTCACAGACCCCAAAAAATACTGGCCCAATATGTCGCCAGCGGGATGACGGTTCTGGATGTGGGCTGTGGTATGGGTTTTTTTTCCATTGGCCTTGCCAGACTTGTTGGCGATACAGGCTGTGTCATAGCGGCCGATGTACAGGCGAAGATGTTAGCAGCGATGCTAAAACGATCTGAAAAAGCAGGTGTTGCAGATATCATTCGCCCGCATAAGAGTGAACCAAACAACCTTGGGATCAACACGCCGGTTGATTTCATCCTCGCTTTCTGGATGGTGCATGAAGTTTTTAGCCCCCAAAAATTCTTCCAGCAGATGGTTGAATGCCTCAATCCGGATGGAAAACTTCTTGTTGCCGAGCCCCGATTTCATGTTTCGTCAAAACGGTTCCAGGAAATTGTGGATTTAGCGGAAGCGTCAGGTCTGACGTATTGTGAAAACCCAAAGATAAAGCTCAGCCGGTCTGCTGTTTTCAACCACTAAACATTATGAGTCTTCTGAAGGGCTTTATTCCGTGCACACCATAAACAAAATAGCCAACCGCATTGCCCAAACAAAATTTGCAAGCCGAGCTATTGAAGACGGTGCCGACCTCAGTGTGTTCAAGGAGAGGCCCACAGCTCGAAATTTTTTTGGTATTTTATTAATCTGCTGCAGTTACATCATCGGCTTGCCGGTGCTCGGATTAATTGGCGCTTTAGCAGTATCCCGGCATGAACCCTTGCTCGTTGTCATCGGCGGTCCGCTTTTGCTGATCATTGCCCATTTGATATTTTTGACGGGCATGGTTTTGGCAGGTGGTAATTATGTTATGGTGTTTTTTAGATGGGCGACCCGAATCGTTCTTGAGAAACTCATGTGAAAAAATGGGTCAGCGTTCAAAGGTTCGATCAAATAAATCAATGAGCACAAAAAACAACGGGCATTAAGATATAAAAATATTTGATTTAAGCGTTAAGGTCGATATATCCAAGTGGAGTGAGGCGCCTCATTAGACTCTTCTTCTGTTTATTTATGAAAGGGGTGAAATGTTAGCATGCTTAAAGCAAAAGATATCATGACAAAGAAGGTCATCACGATTTCTGCGGACCCCGAAATTGCGAAT
>JASFJF010000483.1:0-3290 GCA_050122255.1 Desulfobacterales bacterium | reverse complement strand
CACACCTCCCCTGTCAACCCGGTAGGCTTTTCCAATGCAGATCCCCGGTGAGGCATTGATTCCTTTCAAAATGATTTCTTTGGTATCTTTTTCCATGGGTGGGCTTATTCCCCGAATCCGCTTTGAACTAATGTCGTAATATCTTCCAATATTTGAAGATCAGCTTTGTTTTCAACACGAATCGAAATGCGTGTGCCTTTCTCGCAGGCCAACGTCAGAATATCGACAATGCTGGATGCATCGGCTTTCTGGCCCTCTTTGGCGATCCAGACCGAGCCGGTTGCCAGCTGGGCAAATTCGGCTATTTTGGCGGCCGAACGCGCGTGCAAACCGAGTTCATTTATGATGGTGGCTTCTCGGCATAGGGTCGAATCTGATTTCACCATAAAACTATAGGGTAGGCGCTTCGCACCCAAGCAGAATTGCGGAACACTGGAACTTGTGAAAATGGGTTTCGGAAGACCTTATTATCGCATAAATGGCAAAATTCAGCTTGATGATGAAATTTAACAGGGTACAATCCTTGAATCGCCCATTATTCCATAATTTCCCCATTCCATAATTCCACGATTGCCGTAAAAATTGATGTCAAAAAAATACACTGTATTTTCATCTGGTTGTGGAATCCACAATCATTTCTATCAAAATATAAATATATGTCAATTTGAAAGCATTGACAAGACAGGAATTGGCTGTTAAGGTTTTGCTGGTATTTGTCACAACCAATTGAAATTAATCTAAAATAATTGTAAATTATTTTTAGAAGCCGGAGGAGTGGACCATGTCTGAAAAAGTATTGATTTTCGGCAAGGATGCCTGACCCTACACTCGGGCAGCTCGTGAAGCGTATGCCAAGGGCAGCAAGCAGGTCGAATATGTCAACGTCATCGCCGAACCCGATCAACTCGATACCATGCTAAAGCATTCCAATGGTGCGCGTAAGGTTCCGGTAATTGTGGAGGCTGGAAAGGTTACCATCGGGTTTGATGGAGGCACGTGAGGTATTTAAATTTCCGGTTGGAAACTGGAAATTTTGTTATTCGTTATTGGCTCCTGGCTGCTGACTAAGGGAGCGCACGGGGTTCCCTCTACGGGAGAAGGCGCCCGTCATTTGTGCAGTAAGACACAATTTGAAAACAACCGAGGACGAGTAGGAGGACGAGGACGATCAAGCCCATTGATTTTCGTCCTCCTTATCGTCCTCGTGCTCGTCCTCGAAAAAAAAATCGATCACCAACTTTTCGCACCCCCCTATCACGCTAAAAACCAGCAGCCAGCACCCAGATAGCCAGCAGCCAGTGACCAGAAGCCAGGAGAAAAATAAGTGTGATTGGACTGAATAGCCGGTAAACTCCCCATGATTCATTAAATGTACGGCACGCATGATGATAGAAGCCAAGTCGAAAAAAGCGCCCGACGACATACTGGCGGTTAGGTTGAACCAGCTGGAACGGGAAGTGCTGGCGCTGAGGGAGGCCGAAGCGGCGCTGCGCCGTCAGAATGAATACCTGACAGCGCTGCATGAGACCTCGTTGGGTCTGATCGACCGCCTGGATAAAGAGGAGCTACTTGAGGCGATTCTGGAACACGCCGCGCGGCTGAGCGGTACCGGGCACGGCTACATTTATTTGCTTGAGCCCGGAGATGATAAAATGCAGATTCGGGTGGGAATGGGGTTTTTCAAATCCCAGCTGGGCTTGCGGGTTAAACCGGGTGAGGGCATGGGGGGCACGGTCTGGCAGAGTGAAAAATCCTTGCTGGTCGATGACTATCAGTCCTGGGAGGGTCGTCTTTCAGACAAGTCGCTGGATGAGCTGCATTCGGTGGTCGGCATACCGCTTAAGTACGGTAGCCGGATTCATGGCGTTATCGGCCTGGCGAGTGTCGAGGCGCATAAAAAATTTCATGATGAAGATATTGCCATTTTGGGCCGCTTTGCCGAGCTGGCGCTGGTGGCACTGGATAAAGCCCGATTATACGCTGATGTCCGTCATGAGCTGGCCGAACGCAAGCGAACCGAAATAATCCTGCGCGAAAGCGAAGAGCGCTATCGATTGCTGCTGGAATCGTCGCCGGATCCGATTGTGGTTTACAACATGAGTGGCCGGGCTACTTACGTCAATCCGGCGTTTGAACAAACATTTGGTTTTACGAGCGATTCGGTTTTCGGCAAGACCATTGATTTTGTGCCCGCGGAAAGCTGGCCGGAAACCCGTCAAGCCATTGAAAATATGCTCAAGGGTAAAAAGATCCATCTATTCGAAACCCAGCGCCTGACCAAAGACGGCCGGGTGCTGGACGTTCAAATCAGCTCGACGCTTTACCGGGACCAGGCCGGCAAGCCGGTAGGCAATATCGTCATACTGCGGGATATCAGTGCCCTGAAAAAGGCCGAAAATGTCCTAAAGCAATATCATGATCAACTGGAAGAGCTGGTTGCCGAACGAACCGCCGAACTGGCCAAAACCAACCGGCAGCTCGCGCAGGAAGTAGAAGAGCGCAAAAGAGTCGAGGATGCCTTGCGCAAAAGAGAAGTGGAGCTGGAGGCCCAATCCCATCACCTGGAGGAAGTTAACACCGCTTTGAAAGTCCTTTTGAAGCAGCGGGAAGATGACAAAAAGGAGCTGGGTGAAAATGTTCTGTCCAACGTAAAAGAATTGATCAATCCTTATGTCAACCGGCTAAACAAAAGCCGGCTGAGCACCCAGCAAAAGACGCTGGTCAATATAATGGAGTCCAATCTGAAAAACATAATTTCGCCATTTCAATATCTTAGATGACTAACCCATTTTATTACAAAATCCTTAGCTGCTGCCGCGCTCCATTATTCTCTTGACTAAAGTGCAGATACATTATAGCTAAATCATTTTAATCATAAAGCATTCAAGCAAATGAATTTTATTCATTTACTTTAGGTGATTCCAGCCAAAAAAAGCTGTTACCGCAAAATTGGAAAAGCGGGGGGTTGATGGCGAGATTAAAGGTAGAGGAAGTAACGCTCACATTTGGTGGGCTGAACGCTTTATTCGAGGTCAGTTTAGATGTCCAGCCGAAGCTCATCACCTCGATCATCGGTCCCAACGGTGCCGGCAAAACAAGCTTGTTGAATTGTATTTCCGGGTTTTACCATCCGACATCGGGCGACATCTTTTACGGAGATCACAAACTCAATAAGGCCTCACCGCACCAAGTTTCCATTATGGGAATCGCGCGCGCCTTTCAGAATATCGAATTATTCAGCGGCATGACGGTTTTAGATAACCTGATGCTGGCCCGGCATAAAGACCTGC
>JASFJF010000482.1:0-3306 GCA_050122255.1 Desulfobacterales bacterium | reverse complement strand
TAATATGGCAATAAAGCCGGCCATCATCGGGCTGTAATTCAGGACCAGCACGATGATCAGGATGGCCACCGGGATAATAAAGTGAATGCCGTCTTTCAGGGTCCGGAATATATTGGGCAAGCGGTCTTTGGGAAGCCCCCAGATTCCCTGTTTCTGGGCTTCGAAATGGACAAACAAAATAACCGAAAAAAAATACAGCACCGCCGGAATGAATGCAATTTTAATGATCTCCAGATAGGGCGTCTGGGTAAATTCAGCCATCAGAAAGGCGCCGGCCCCCATAATCGGCGGCATCAGCTGTCCCCCTGTCGAGGCGGCGGCCTCCACGGCGGCAGCCACGTGTTTACGATAGCCGATTTTTTTCATCATCGGAATCGTAAAGGATCCGGTGGCCACTACGTTGGCTACGGCACTGCCGGCCACCGAGCCCATAAACCCGCTGGCCACCACCGCGGTTTTAGCCGGCCCTCCGGAAAAGCGCCCGGTAATCGAATAAGACAGGTTGATAAAAAAGCTGCCGGCGCCGGTCTTGTCCAAAAAAGAACCGAAGAGGATAAAAATGAAAACAAAAGTGGATGCCACCCCCAGGGGCAGGCCGAAGATGCCCTCGGTGGTCAACGAAAGGGTAGTGGCGATGCGCTCGACACTGTAGCCTTTATGGACGATCAGCTCAGGCATCCAGGGACCGAAGTAGCCGAACAGCAGAAACAGTATGGCAATAACGGTTAGATTTAATCCGATCACCCGGCGGGTGGCCTCCAGCACAAGCAACACCAGGGCAACTCCCACCCTAAAATCCCATGAACTCCATTCTCCCTGGCGTTCAAAGATACCCTGCAGGTCAATAAAAATGTACAGCCCGATAAAAACCGCTATGGCGATTAAAATCAGATCTACAATCATCGCAATATTGAGTTTATCTTTACGGGCGCTTTTGTACAGGGGCTTGGTCAAAAAGGTCAATGCCAGAATGCAGGTTAAAAAAACGGAGCGATGCCGCATGGCGGTCATGGCCACCATACCGGCCGTATAAAGCTGAAACAGGCTTAGTCCCACACCGATGATGGTCAGGCTCCAGGCAAGGATCCGGGCAGTTGCGGTTTTGGTTTCTGTTTCTGCAGTTATAGACTCGGCCATGATCTTATTCAATCGGAGCTGAGTGGTTTTTATTTGGCGGCGTCTCCGCAACAATTGAAAAACATACTTTCTTTGCGCCCTCTGCGTCTGTGGTTAACCTAAAAATGTAATCACCTATCGCGGTGTGGCCGGGTGCGGCCATATTTGACGCCACCAGCGATACAGCAAGCTCACCGGTCGGGCCGCAAACTGCACCGCCACCTGCGCGGCCACCGCTGACAAGTTTTTACGGTGTCCACGCCAGATGACAGTGTGATCCACCCCGGGGCTGCCCACACGCAGTATAAAATCGCCGGTGGGCATGTGCATATCCTCAATGACCTCATATTCTCCCCGTCGGACCAAGCGACCCACTCCAGGCATACGCCCCATGCCGGCGCCAAATTTTAAATAGCGCTCTTCTTCAATGAAAATACGCCCCTTGTCATCCAGGCTGTGCTCTTCCCAGATCGGGGCGTTTTCCACCGAATGATAATAGTGCAGGGTAAAGCGTTCACCCGGTTGCAAAGGCACCACCAGCAATGCCGGTCCACCTTTGACCGGTCTGATGGCTAATTCGAGGCCTCCGGGCAAACACCAGGTTATCAATAATAAAGCCACGACCAGGCCGGCAGCCAGCAAAAGCGGCAACCGGCGTTTCCCGGTCAAAGCGCTCATTTACGGCATCAGCCCGGCCGGCACGGCTACCCCTTTTTCTTTCAGGTATTTGATTGTGCCCGGATGCAGCGGGATGGGTGAGTACTTGACTGCATTTTCAGGCGTCGTATAAGAGGCCGATGGATGAATCTTGAGCAGGTAGTCCTGATGCTCATACAATGATTTTACCAGTTTGTAGACCAAATCCGTGCTCAAGCCTGCCTGGCAGATCATGACGTTCCACACACCAATGGTCGGGACGGCCTTATCCACCCCGCGATACACGCCGCCTGCCAGATCCACTGCCGAATCTTAAGGCATTGGCGCTTTCAGTAAAGGATAAGCGGCTGTCTTTGTAAGAATCCAGCGGTATGCCCAGGGCTTTAAATACGGTTTCAGCCATAAAGTTGGTGCCGCTGCCCGGGCTGCCGGAGCTAATATTTTTGCCCTTGATCTGTTCAATATTGGTGATGCCATGTTTTTTGAGGGTAACGACCTGCAACAAATTGGGATACATGATGGCCATCGACAGGATGTCGTGTTTTTTGCCCTTAAATTTGGACAGACCCTTGAAGCCGGCCACGGCCACGTCACCCATGACTTCGCCAATGACGGTCTCGCCCTTGTGTGCCAGTCGAACATTTTCCACGCTGGCACCGGTAACCTCGGCCACCGCTCTTACCCCGCTGGCATATTTGGTCCAGATTTCCGCCACGCCACCTCCATATGGATAATAAATGCCGCCGGTCCCGCCGGTTCCGATGGAAACAAATTCGGTGCGGGCCAGAGCCGGACCACCGATCAATATAATCGTGCAGAGTACCAAAATGCCCGCAAGGACACATTTCATACCTAGCTTTTTCATCTTAAACATCCTCCTTGATTTCGGCTATGAGTTGTCGTGATTGCAAGTTGCTACCTGCTCATCGTTGTTACTTTTACCATGATTTTTTTGGAGTGCTCTTTTGTTCCGATAAAAGGGATTTTAACAGTCGCGGTCTTGCCCGGCTCAACGATCGGCGGCGTGCCCTTGCGCGGTACGTAATGTCCGGCTGCTTTTCCCATGTCTTCTAAAAAGATGTTGACCCGGTAGCGATATGGCTGCTCGGTCGGATTCATCAGGCCGACGGTAAAAATCAGTGAATCCTGGCCGCCGTGTTTTCCCAGGGCGCAGCCAAAATTAGTGAGTTTGGCCTGTTCGGTCACGTCCCACTGGATTCTGGCATCGCAGTCGACGGTTTCCGGTTTGCCCTTGCCGCTGCTGGCACAACCGGCCAGCCAGACCCCCAGGGCCAGACACAAGATCAGGATTGGGATCGCTTTTTTCATTTTCTCCATCCTCAAACCTCCTTTGCTAATCGGTTAACGCTCCTATCTTTTAGCCATTAAAAATAAAAAAACCCCGTATACTGAGAAAAACGGAGTTTTGAAACCTTTTGAATTTGGCCGATTTATTCATCGAAAATTCGAAATCTATTGGTTATTATTCATAATATTAATGTGAACGCTTACCCATTACCAGCAAACCAGCGC
>JASFJF010000481.1:0-3315 GCA_050122255.1 Desulfobacterales bacterium | reverse complement strand
CCGGGCCTTGCTTTAAAATGGTGGCGGCGCTGCAGGCACTGGCAATATCCGGAAAAATCATCAGGGCGCTGGCCTTGTTGGGGTGCTCCACAACGGTGTCATAGGTGATTTCGGAAATAAATCCCAGGCTGCCCTCGGATCCGATCATGAGATGCAGCAGAATGTCAATCGGATCTGTAAAATCAACCAGGGCATTGAGGCTGTAGCCGTTGGTGTTTTTTATTTTGAATTTTCGGCGAATGCGTTCTGCCAGCTCCGTGTTGGCGCGCACGGATTCGCTCAATTGCGCAATGTCGCCAATCAGCTTGGCGTGTGTTTGTCTAAAATGCGCACGGCTTTTCTCGTCGGCAGTGTCGAGCAGCATGCCATCATGAAACAGAATTCGCATGCTGTGAATGGTCTGGTAACTGTTCTGGGCCACGCCGCAGCACATGCCACTGGCATTGTTGGCGGCAATGCCGCCGATCATAGCAGCGTTAATGGATGCCGGGTCAGGTCCGATTTTGCGGCCAAAAGGCGCCAGATAGCGATTGGCGTGCCCACCGATGACCCCGGGTTGCAAACGAATGCGATGACCATTGTCCAAGATTTCATAGGCATTCCAGTTGCCGCCGCAGATGACCAAAACAGAGTCGCTGACGGCCTGACCGGAGAGACTGGTGCCGGCAGCCCGAAAGGTCAAAGGGATCTTGTGTTGGTCAGCGGTCTGTAGAATGCGTGATACTTCTGCTTCCGAATCGGCTTTGATGACGATTTTGGGGATCAGGCGATAAAAGCTGGCATCGGTACCGTACGCCAGCGTTCGCAGCGGATCGGTGAACAGCCTTGTGCCGGGAATAAATGTGCGCAGATCATCATATAACTGTTGATATTTCACAGGTAACATTCTCATCTATTTTCATGCAAAATTAAAACAATCAGTTCTTTGGGCCCATGCACGCCGAAAGCCAGGGTCAACTCAATGTCGGCTGTTTTAGATGGGCCGGATATCAACACCACGTTGGTCGGCATTTTCTGCGCCCAGTCTTCTGCTTCAATGGCCTGGGAAAGTGTGGTATGGATTTTATCGGCCTGCAAAATGGCAATGTGAATGGGCGGCACCAGCGACATCAGGCGCGGTTCTTTTTCGTCGGGCCACAGAATCAGCGCCCCGGTTTCGGCAATACCACCGACCGTCGAGGTGACGGCCGCATCGATGTCAAAGAGTTGTTGCTTGAAATCTTCGATCTGACCCTCATATGTTACCAGCTCGGGCAGTTCATCCGATGCTTTTTCCCATGCCGCTTGCAGCCGGTCACCAAGAGGTGTACCCGGAGCATGGAGCAACGTTTTGAGGTCCCGCTTCTTCAGAAGCTCTTTTAAGTGCGTTGTCCAATCCTGATCCTCGACAATATGCACCTCGGTTCGTACGGCTTCCATCAAGGTTTTAAGTTTATCGATTTTTTGAGACCGTTCGAGCGATTTTTGCGGTAGCTCAGCCGGCTCGGGGATGGGCTGCGGTTGCTCGCCAATAGCTGCATGCAATCGATTTAAAATTTGATCGCGCGAGGTATCACTCATTGCGAATTCCTTCCTCGTCAACCAGCTGCTGCAGACTTTTGGGTGCCAGTTTAGGGGCGGTGCGGTATCGTGTCCATTGTTTAAGCGGACCGATTCTGGGCAATTTGATGCCCAGACGGCGCATGATTTTGTTTCCAATGGCGTTGAGCTGCGGGTGGGTGTTCATGATTTCCCAGCCCTTCCATGCAATGGTCTCCATTAGATTTTTTTTATAGCCGCCATCTTTGACTGTCGCCAGGTGTTCACTTATGTAGCTTTCATTGCGCAACCGGCGCAGCAGTTGCGGAATGGGTATTTTGACCGGGCAGACTTCAGCACAGGCCTCGCACAGGCTGGAAGCTGTGGCCAGCTCGCCAGCCTTTTTGAGGCCTTCAATTTGCGGATTTAGAATTTTGCCGATCGGCCCGGGGTAAACGAATCCGTAGGCATGCCCCCCGATACGCGTGTATACCGGACAATGATTTAAGCAGGTGCCGCAGCGAATACACTGAAGTGTTTGGCGCAGCTGCGGGTCGGATAGGACGGCCGAGCGGCCATTGTCGAGAATAATCAGGTGGACTTCTTTGGGCCCGTCTTTTTCTCCCGGCTTACGGGGCGAGGTAATCATATTTACATAGGTGGTGATCAACTGTCCGGTGGCCGAGCCGGTCAGCAGCCGCAGCATCGGCGCAAGATCGGCCAATCGTTCAACCACTTTTTCCAGCCCCATCACCGCGATATGAACCGGCGGTACCGTTGTGCTCATACGGCCGTTGCCTTCATTTTCCACCAGACAGAGGGTGCCGGTTTCCGCCACGGCAAAATTGACACCACTCAATCCCACCTGGGCTTCATAAAATTTTTGGCGCAGCGTTCGACGGGCAATGGCATTGAGCTCTTCGACATCCTCAGTGTAGGGCGTGTCGGCCAGTTTTTGATGAAAGATGTCGGCAATCTGTTGTTTGTTTTTGTGGATGGCGGGCACGATAATGTGCGAGGGTTTCTCATTGTTGAGCTGAATGATGAATTCTCCCAGGTCCGTTTCAACGACTTCGATCTTGTTTTCCTGCAAAAATTCGTTCAGCCCCATTTCTTCGGAAACCATTGACTTGCCCTTGACCAGACGGGTAGCATGGTGCGCATGCATGATACGCAAAACCTGCCGATTGGCTTCTGCGGTGGTCTCAGCCCAGTGTACCTGGATACCGTTGCGGGTGCACTTTTGCTCAAGTCGTTCGAGTAACTGCGGTAATTGGCTCAGGGCCCTGCGCTTGATGGTGTTGCCGATCTGCCGCAGCTGTTCCGTCTCACTTTCGTCTGAAAAAATCTGCTTGCGCTTGAGAATAAAATTTCCCATGGCAAACTTGAAGTTTTTGCGCAGTTGCTGATCATTTAAAGCCCGCGAAGCATTTTGCTGAAAATTGGGTCCGGTATCATTTGACATGCGTTCTCTCCCAGATAAATTCGGCCAGGTGTTGACTGCGAATGGGAACTTTTTGATAATCCATGGCTCCGCTGATATTCATCAGACAGCCGCAATCACCGGCCAGCAGGCGTTCGGCACCGGTCTGACGGATATCGGCAACTTTGTCAGCGACCATGGTGCCGGATATTTTTGGCTGCTTAACGGCAAAGGTCCCGCCGAAACCGCAGCACTCATGCTCGTTTTGCAGCTCGACCAGCTCAACGTTTTGCAGCTGGCGGATGAGCGCTTTTGAATCTTCGATAACATGCATTTCCCGCATGGCATGGCAGGATGAGTGCCAGGTAACTTTG
>JASFJF010000480.1:0-3325 GCA_050122255.1 Desulfobacterales bacterium | reverse complement strand
AACAAAAGGAGAAAAGCAGGCCAAAGCCGATGATGGCGCTGACGATAGTATCAAAAAAGCCATGCTCAATCTCAACCAGAGCATGAGCACCCAGGAGCAGCGCACTTCAATTTCCTTTGAGGCTTTTCTGGAAGAACTGGTTGCCAATCCCAAAACGGTGGCGCGCAACATTTTTCAGGTATTTCACGATATGATGAAAGCCTATGTCGGCGAGGGTGTCGATGAGTACCCTGATGATCCCGAATCCATCAACTTTGCCTTTTATGATTGCAACAAATTGTTTGTAGAAAGTGCGGATAACCCGTTTTTCGCCGATCGCCTGTTTGCCAACCGTCTGGTTAAGCTCGTGGAGGCACTCAAACGCGGCACCCAGCAAAACAAGATCTATATCTTTAAAGGACCACCGGGCTGCGGCAAAAGCACTTTTTTGAATAACATGCTCACCAAATTCGAAGAATACGCCAATACTGATGCCGGCTTAAGATATGAAACAGTGTGGCGCTTTGATCGTAACACATTTGGTCAATTTGAAGAATATGAGACGCATCCGATTCTCAAACAGCTATCCGGGCTGCTGGAAAATTCTACAGTCGGTTTAGCGAATTCAGGTGGTGGCAAAAGCGTGCGCAACCCTGCTGCAAACGCTGAAAAAGTGCTCGACGATACGCAGGTGCCATATATCAATGAGGATTTTGTTGAAGTCCCCTGCCCCAGTCATGATAATCCGCTGCTGATGATTCCCAAGCATTATCGCAGGGAATTTTTCGATGATTTGTTCAAGAACGATAAATTCAAATGGCAGCTGTCCACCGAAAAAGAGTATGAATGGGTTTTCAAAGACCTGCCCTGTACCATTTGCAGTTCGTTGTATGAAGCGCTTTTAGGGCGGTTGAAGAGTCCCCAGCGGGTATTTGATATGTTGTATGCGCGTCCCTATCGGTTTAGCCGGCGTCTGGGTGAAGGCATCAGTGTGTTCAACCCCGGCGATCGACCGTTAAAGCAAAATGTGATGAGCAATATGATGCTCCAGCGTCAAATTAACAATTTGCTGAGAGATAGCAACCTGGTTAAATACATATTTTCACAGTATGCTAAAACCAATAACGGGGTTTATGCTCTGATGGACATCAAATCTCACAATACCGAACGCTTGATAGAACTGCACAACATCATCAGCGAGGGTGTCCATAAAGTGGAAGACATTGAAGAGAACGTCAATTCACTGCTGCTGGCAGTCATGAACCCCGAAGACGAAAAGAACATCCAGGGATTCCAGTCGTTTTTAGACCGCGTTGAATATATTAAAATCCCTTACGTTATGGACCTGTCTACCGAGGTGGAGATTTATCGAAATATTTTTGGCCGGCACATTGAAGAGCGCTTCCTGCCCCGGGTGCTTCACAATTTTGCCAGAGTCATCATATCGACCCGCTTAAGCACCAAATCCGAGGCCATGCTGGATTGGATTAGTGACCCGGCACGATATCGTCTTTTTTGCGATGCGAACCTGCAACTGCTCAAAATGGAAATTTACACCGGATACATTCCTACCTGGTTGATGGAAAAAGACCGCAAGCGGCTGACCGCCAAGCGAAGGCGTAAGATTATCGCTGAATCCGAAAACGAAGGTGAGAAGGGCATCTCAGGGCGTGATTCCATCAGCATCTTTAATAAATTTTTCTCTACTTATGCCAAGGAAGACAAGCTCATCAATATGTCCGACTTATGCAACTTCTTCACCAAAGCCCGCAAGGAAATCAGGGATCTGATACCAGAAGGATTTTTAGATTCATTGCTGCGCATGTATGATTATACAATTTTGCAGGAAGTTAAGGAGTCGCTTTACTATTACAATCAAGAACAGATTGCCAGAGAAATTAAAAACTACCTGTTTGCCATTAATTTTGAAACCGGATCGGTTGAAACTTGCACCTATACCGGAGAAAAATTGGAAATTACCGAAGAATTTTTGGAAAGCGTTGAGACCAAATTGCTCGGACCCAAAGCCGATCGAAATCAACGCAAGTCTTTTCGAAACGAAACCCAGAAGGAGTATGCTTCCAAAACGCTTACCCAGGAAATCATGGTTGAAGGTGTTCCGATTGATGAAACCAAGATCTACCAGTCGATGCATGACCGATACGTTCACCATTTGAAGGAAAAAGTATTGGATCCTTTTTTGAAAAACGAAAATTTTCGGCGCGCCATCAAAGATTACGATGAAGAGGATTTCAAAACATATGACAAGCGTATCAGAGAAGACGTTAGCTATTTGATTCATAATTTGTGCGAAAAATGTAAATATACTGAACAGGGCGCCAAGGAAATCTGTATTTATGCCATCGATAATGATCTGGCTAAGAAGTTTGCCGAAGCATAGGTCAGAGGCCGTCAGCTTCGTGTAAATCTAAGATGTGACATCAGAGCGGCCTTTCCGTAAATCCAAATCCGATTGAGTCCTTCCTTTGAATAAAGTCTCAAGCACTGCAACGCGAATTTATTGGTTTTGCAGCTGCGCTTTCAAGCAATCGCAGTATTCATCATTTTGATGCAACAACTGTCAAGCGCTGAAAATCCATCCTTCAGGTTGAACTTTAGTTTAAATCTGATTATCTTACTCTGGCATAATCAATTTTTTACGAAAATACTGAATCGATTTTTTTATATTCTCATTCGATGGGAAAATGATGGAGTGGATTGAAGAAAAAAAGCGTCGGGTGCAAATAGACACCGGTTCAAAAAGAGCCGATGAGGCTTACTTTGGTTATGAGCGCATCAGTGCAGCTGTCAAAACCGACCGGGTCGTACAGCATTTTAACTCGGTAGCCCGTTATTATGACTTTATGAATACGCTACTGAGCTTCGGTGTTCATTACGCCTGGAAGCGCAGCGCCGTCAGAATGCTCAATTTGTCTCCCGGCAACCATATCCTGGATGTATGCGGCGGAACCGGTGACCTGGCGATACTGGCGGCCAAGGCAGTCGGTCCGGACGGCCGGGTTGTCATCTATGATATCAATCGGGCCATGATTGAGGCCGGCAAGCACAAAGTGATCAACACTGACATTGAAGATCGCCTCGGATATATACAGGGGAACGCGGAGTCCATTTCTTTTGCCGACTGTCATTTTGATAGCGCGATGGTGGGATTCGGCATCCGCAATGTGACCCGCATGAAAAAGGGATTTGAAGAAATGTACCGTGTGTTGAAGCCCGGTGGGAAACTGATGTGCCTGGAGTTTTCCAAACCCACCTGGCCGGTATTCCGCTGGCTGTATGATTTTTACTCGTTTTATATAATGCCATTTTTGGGGCAACTGATCCC
>JASFJF010000479.1:0-3328 GCA_050122255.1 Desulfobacterales bacterium | reverse complement strand
ATCTTGTTTTAATTTAACAAAGCGAATAATTTGGTCAAATCCTCTGAGAACCAATCCGGATGTTTTTTCCGTGCTGACGGCTTCTGTTGGATCAAGTTCGTCTGGAACAAGTGCCAATCGGTTTTTCGGCAGACAGATGTACTCGGAATAAGCGCCGATAACTGTAAGGTCAGCTACCTTCTGCCCAATTTTGAATTTGGTTACACCTTCCCTCAGTTTATCGACAAGGCCGATCATATCATAACCAGCTGAAAAAGGTGGCTTTTCCTCAACATAATGACAAGCTTACTTACCGCAAATGAGCAAAACCAAATGGAG
This sequence comes from Desulfobacterales bacterium, assembly GCA_050122255.1. Taxonomy (GTDB): domain Bacteria; phylum Desulfobacterota; class Desulfobacteria; order Desulfobacterales; family JAHEIW01; genus JAHEIW01. Next base: position 3,010 of record JASFJF010000479.1, on the reverse strand, counting down.
CTGAGGTGTTACACTACTGTAATTGGGATTGCTCAATTTTAATTTTCTAATCTTTCTCTGCACTTCTACTGAAAAATTAATTATTTTCAAGATTCCAGATAAAGACTGTTATCAACTCTCCCCTGTGATAAAAAAATCTTTCAAATGAGAAAGCATTTTTGCCTGTCTTTCTGATGGAGGTCACAAATTCGCGATCTCTAAGAACAGATGGCGGACTGGTTCCTGCTCTTCCGGGTACGCCTTTTTGAACATATACCAGTTCATCAGATGATACTGAAATCAGTTCGTTATCCGGGACGGAGACGCCTTCGATAGTTGTTAGTTTTTTGGGGTCTAAATAAAGCGGAAGCGCTTCAAGGCGCGTGCTGTTACTTTCCTGAGAATATAGATCGCTCCTTAAAAAAAACTGGCCTCTTGAAGGCATTCTACCTTCTGACTTAACTGAAAAATTAACTGTCTCATCAATTCCTCTACAATTAAATTCTAAGGCATCTCCATACCAGTCACCCTGTAAACTCTCTAATAGCTTCAAAAGATCCTCGTATTCGTCTGGCATAAGATATCTCGGAACAAGATCCTGACGTACAGCCCTGCCCTGTTGAATACTGTAAGAGGGGCTAAAACATCCAGAATCGAACAAACGCGGTTGATTTAGGTTTGTTTGCTCCAAAATCTGCTGCTCTTCCACACTGGCTTGCTGTTCTTCTTTTTTTATTTCTTCATTGAGCGCATCTATTGTTTTTTGATCGGATTTGAGGCGTTCTTTATGCGCGGCTTCATCGTGTTGAATCTCGTCAGACACTATTTTTGCATTCTTGCCGTTAACCGGAGGCTTGTTGCTGAAATGTTTTACACCATTCTCATCAACCCATTGATAAATATCAGCATTCAGCTGCGGGGCACAAAACAAATCGATTAATAAAACCAAGATTGCCGAAAATATAACAATGCACCGCCGCACCATCTGTGGTTGACATATCGTATTCATTCCCGGTCCCCTTTCACTATCAAAAAAGCCGAGCCACCATTAAACGGCAGCTCGGCCAATTTATTCAGATACCCCGCATACTGTCTCCCCAAACAGATGCTTAGTTTTTGAATTTAAACCCCCACAGCGATGACATTAAAGGAAGGATTAAAAAAAATCAACAGGTAAAAGCCCTCTATTCAAAATATCAGTCGATTACCGATATATTTCCCTGTCCCATAAAATTTCCGCTAAAGTTCTTGAAACAATTTTTTTTATTTGACACCTAATTTTACTTTCCTTTATACCTTAGAAATGTATTGGCGATGAACATATTGGGTACCTTTCATTCGCTTTTTTGATACGGAATTATCATGAATCCCCGATTTTCAAAACCGCTTTTCATGGGATCCATTGTCATTGCGATCGCTGCGCTGATAGTCAGTATTTTTTTGTTTGTTGCCCTGCGTCACGCCCGCCAACAGTCCGAAGTGTGGAAAGCAGCCCATGAGCAAACCGTCAGGGAACAGATGTTGTTAAAACAACAATTAAAGGAACTTTCAACCACGATGCCGCATAAAGGTGGCGCATTAAATCCGGAGCTGCCGGTTCTGCAGCACGACCAGGCAACCACACTGGCGCTCACTGCCCGGCAGCTGCTAAATGCGCCACTGGAACAAAATCTGGAAACTTCAGCCATGCATCAAGAAGCTTACCGTCAAGAGTTGGATGTCCTGTTGGCCGAAGCCTTGGCAGCAGATTTTCCCGAGCTTGAACTCAAACAGGACGAGTTGCAGGAGCTGTCCGAAGCGGTGATCCGATTCCGGGAATCCACAAAAGATTTACGATTGATCCAACGCTCAAGCAATAATGCCGAAACATTAAACAATTTAATGGAACAGCGTGATCAGGCCATGCTGGACTTTGAGCGGATCAGCGGTATGAGCATAATCGAGTTTATGCGGCGGGCGCCTGCAGAAGATGGAATTGACCGTGACTAGACTTTCGCCCTCAACAGCCGGTCGAAACCGAATTATCTGGATTCTATTCATCCTGCTGATGATAATTAGTGGCGCAAGCCAGGCCAAATCCGATACAGATGATGTTATCGCGATCCTCAACGGTGAACCTATTACCCTGTCGCAGGCCAGGGAACGCGTGGCGTTTCAAGTATTTCGGTTGCGCAGCAATATTTATGTACTGCTAAAACGCGAAACCGAGAAAATTGTCGATCAGAAACTGCTGGAAGCCGAGGCAGTTCATCGGAAAGTAACCGTTGAGGAGCTGCTGCGGCGGGAGGTGGATGAAAAAACCAGGCCGATAAACGATCAAGCAGTGGCCAAATATCTGGCCGAAAATCCCAGAGAGGCTGATCGCGAGCGCGTTCGCATCTACCTAAACGAACAGTCGCGAAGTCGGCGCAAATCTGATTTTCTAGCTTCACTGCGGGAAAAGGCGGGCTATCATTTTTTACTGGAGCCGCCACGGCGCCCCAGAACGAGAATCGCTATCGAAGGCGAGCCCTGGCGGGGGAATCGTGATGCGGCTGTGACGCTCATCCATTTTGCAAATTTTACGGATAAGCTGTCGGCGATCAGCGTGAGAATGATTCAACGCCTGATGAATGATTATCCAGGCAAAATTAAGTGGGTTCATCGAAATTTTTTTCTCATCAACGATGAATCCGCACTCAATGCTGCTCTAATGGGAGAGTTTGCCTATGAACAAGGCAAGTTCTGGGACTATCATGATCGTATATTTAATTCGAAGGGCCGTATCGGGCCGAATGACGTCGATCGAATTGCTAACGACCTTGGCCTGAGCCGACAGCTTTACAGGGATGGAGCCAGGGCCGGGCGTTTCTTGCTCAAAGTCAAAGAAGACGTGCGAGCCGCATCACGCATCGGGGTGACGTCCGTGCCTGTCATCTTTGTCAACGGATTATACTTCAGTGCAACCTTTCCGTTTGAGCAACTGCAGGGAATCGTCAGCAAAGAACTGGAACGTACGGTCGAGCAGCAGAGTCGCCGACCCGATGCATTT
>JASFJF010000478.1:0-3349 GCA_050122255.1 Desulfobacterales bacterium | reverse complement strand
AAACGGGTATGTTTCAAAAACTGCTTTGAAAACTCGGCTCATCTCTAAGGCATCTTCCGGCTGACATTTCTCTACACGGAATAAGCGATTCGGGCTATGGCTCGATTGGTCGGGATTGCACCCGTGTGCCAACGAAAGCACTTCAATTATATGCTGACGATTCCTGACCCGGCTGCGGGTTGCAGAAAAATATTTGGCCATAAAAACCGCATCCTCACCATCTTTGAAATAATGCGGAATGCGCGCTTCCCGTTCGTAGCCTGCCCGGACAAACACATCCTGGTAGCGCCCGGGCGTTTTAACGAAAATTTTCTCATAGCGCCTGTTATGGGCAAGTTGCTCTAATGAAGGTAAAATTGACGGCACGTCCCGATCAGCGAGTTTCATCACGTATATGCGCCTGTTGACAGGGCCATGCTGAACAAGCGAACAGCCTATTTTTTCGATGACATCCGGCATTTTGATAGAACTTTAGCACTGAATTTTTACAAGCGTCAAGTATCAAGCCCGCAAGCTTACACCGCTTGTCATATTAATGTTCCGAAAAAGGATGGCGGCATAAGTGTTGTAGCAAAAAGCGTTCCGCAATCGGAACGCTTTTTTAACAACCACTATAAAATTGAAAGTATTGAAATCGGATATATTATTATTGGAAAAAACAATGGCCTGCCAGAAATATTTCTTCTCTGCTTGAAAAAGCAAAAGAAAAACTGATACCATCTTGTTGCGTTAAGAAAACTAGCGGAAAGGAAAAGGTGTGAAAGCATTTTCTGAGATCACAGGGCAATTTACCGAGTCTGTTATTCGTGAGATGACGCGTGTCTGTATGGCCGCAGGCGGGATCAATCTATCGCAGGGATTTCCGGATTTTGATCCACCCGAGGAGCTCAAACAGGCAGCAATTGAAGCGATCGGGGCAGGTCACAATCAGTATTCCATCACATTTGGCGAGCCCGATTTAAGGCATGCAATTGCGGCCAAAGCACTTCGCTACAACCGGGTTGACTACGATCCGGACAATGAAATAACGGTCACCTGTGGCGCAACCGAAGCGATGATCGCCTCGCTTAAGGCGCTGGTCAATCCCGGCGATGAAATCATTATTTTTGAGCCCTATTATGAGAATTACGGCCCGGATGCCATCTTGTCCGGTGCCCGGCCGCGTTATGTCACGCTTCATCCACCGGACTGGCACTATGATGTAGAAGAACTGGCCGCTGCGTTTAACGCCGATACGAAAGCCATCATCATCAATACACCCAACAATCCGACCGGAAAGGTTTTTTCCAAAACGGAGCTGGAAGAAATTGCCAGGCTCTGTATCCAATGGGATTGCCTGGCCATAACCGATGAAATCTATGAACATATCATCTATGACAACCAGCAGCATATTTCGATAGCTGCCCTGGACGATATGTCAGAACGTACAGTAACCATCAATTCGCTTTCCAAGACTTACTCCGTCACAGGCTGGCGGGTGGGCTGGGCATTGGCCCCTAAAAAAATAACCAATCGTATCCGCAAGGTTCACGATTTTTTGACTGTGGGTGCACCCACACCTTTTCAAAAGGCCGGTGTCCGGGCTCTGAATTTAGCGGAAACCTATTATGAATCGCTGCAGAACCGTTATGCGCAAGCACGGGACCGACTCTGCCGCGCGTTGCTGGATGCCGGATTCGATCTCAGAATACCCAAAGGCGCCTATTACATTATGGCTGATACGGACCGCTTGAGCGCTCAGTTGGGCGGGGAGGGAGCCGTTGCATTCAGTCTGAAATTGATCGACTTGACCGGTATTGCGACCGTGCCGGGCACAGCCTTTTATCACACAGCAGAATTGGGAAACAATCAGGTGCGGTTCTGTTTCGCAAAATCCCCGGCAACACTTGATGAAATATGCTTAAGACTCGACAAGCTGAAACCGTTGTTAAAAGCATGAGTCAACTACTACCCGCACAACGGGTGGCTTGGATTTTACCGCCAAAGGCGGTAAAAGACAGGGGCACACGCAGTGCCCCGATCGTTGCGGGTGAAACCGGGTGCAAAGCACCCGGTTTGGAAAACCCAATCAGGCGCTGCATTTTTCCAACGCTTCCTGCGCGGCTTCTTTGACTTCCGGCTCAAAATTTCCGCTCAGAACAATTTTCAGGAAAGGGATGATGTCTTTTTGCCCTGTCTGGCCGAAAATGTACAACAGATCTCCTTTTACGCGGTTGTCAACCGTGTCAAACTGCTGCCACAGCGGTGGTATGATTTGAAGGGCCAGATCCAGATGCTTTTCAATAAGCTCCTCCATGACCACCATTGCTCCCAGGCGGACCGGCCATTTTGGATGAATGAGCAGTTCATAGAAGGCTGGAAAGATCTGCGCCTTTGCGAGCATCATTTCTGCCAGCTGGCCGGCTTTTCCGTCTTTCAGCATCATTTCCAGCGAAAGCGGACCCAGGGCGCTGGGGTCGCGATTAACCATCATTTCCACGATTTCTTCGGTCTGAAACGAACCTGTCCAGCGAAATTGGTCTTCCAGGATCAGGGTCGGTACAGATTGAAGGTTGTCTTTTTCGGCCAGTTCGGGAAAAGACATTGCATCGATGACCGTCAGGTGGATATGAGGGTTGGCGGATAGCAGCGGTAACAACTGGCGCACGGCCTGGGGACAGAATGTGCATTGAGAGGCCACATACAGAACCATATGGATCGGCAGATCTATAGCTGAGAGCTTTTCTGAAATCCGGTCATCTTTTTGAGCGGTGCCCGAAGCTGCCAATTGAAGGGCCTCGACAAACGGTGCGATCTCAGTGCCTGCCGGTACCGCCTGATAAGTTAACCCGTCATGAACGTGAATGCCCGGTATATCATCCGGATCGCCGCTTTCCTTTTTGATGTGGATTTTGGGAACCTGCCGGCTGAGATGGTCGCAAAATTGCAGGATAGCATCGCTGTGCTCATGATCGGTATGCCGGCACGTAATCTGGATTTCCCCGGATAAGCTTTGATTCAGGGTGGCGATCTGTTTTTCTTCGGCTGGGGTCATCGCTATCAGGTTCAGAGGTTCAGAAGGGTTCAGAGGTTCAGGTTTTAAAGGCTCTGTCATCTTCGATTCTCGCTTCTAAACCATTGAACCTTTGAACCGTAAACCTTGGAACCCGGAGTATCGACACTTAATACAGCTCGAGCTGCAATGCAAGTTAAAATGCCTTAGCCTCAGATGGCGTCCCTGAAAATAAAACAACATGAACGGGGTTGATTATGGCCAATCGAGGCATATCTTGACTTGTCGAATTTTATAATGGTATAGCCCCTAATGTTACTCACCTTACAAACTTTCGGTTTTATGAAGCCCTCTGCA
>JASFJF010000477.1:0-3352 GCA_050122255.1 Desulfobacterales bacterium | reverse complement strand
TTTTCCGATGAGCTGCGTTCTCCGTGGGCTTACTTCCTCGACGTACGATCAGTACGCAACGTCGTAAGCCTTTGTGCGGCCTTGCTCATCGAAAAAATTGCGCATTTCCAAATTGGAAACCAAAGGGGAATTATTCTGGTAAACATTTGATTGTAGCGGAATGAATTATCAGCAGCGAAATCGTGCACTGTCTGAATGGTTTAGGGAGCGTTGCGAAAGAACGGCAATAACCATAAAGCCACGCTAGTGCGCAAATTTGATTTTACGTCTAACCCATTATTTTATATTTGAATGCTGTTCTTTCGCTACACCCCCTTAACCATGAGTTTGCACGATGAAGTCGCTGATATTTCATTCCGCGCTCAATTAAGAAAAACTCCCCGACCCATCAACCAATTCATGCCCGAAATGAATTTGCTTGAATTTCGATGATGGTTCTGGAACTATCAGCCAGGTTGGTGTTTCTGCCCGTCAAGACCGATTACCTGAATGCTGCCTGAAATGGGATGCATAATTGACATTTCTACCACTGCTAATAAACTGAGGTAAAATAAAATGAAGGCACTGCCATCCTTAGAGACCCATATCCGCAGCACCCTGGATCTTTTCTTCGCCCGCTGGCCGCAGCCCATGCCCGGCAAAGATCGTCTGGAGCAATGTAAGCTGATATCTCACCGGGGGGACTACGATAATCAAAGCATATTTGAAAATACGGTGGCGGCATTTGACCGGGCTGCCGCCGCCGGTGTATGGGGAATTGAGCTAGATCTGCGCTGGACCCAGGATCTCCATCCGGTGGTTTTGCACGATACCAATCTGCAGCGGGTATTCGGCCGCGATTACACCATCCAGCAAGCCACCCTGGCGGAACTCAAATCCGCATGCCCGCCGGTCCCCACATTGGCCGACATCATCCCTAAATATGGTAAAAAGACGCATCTGATGATCGAGATCAAATCCGAGGTGTATCCGGACCCGGCGCGCCAGAACCAGATTTTAGAAGAATTGCTTGCCGGCCTGCATCCGGTTAAAGATTATCATTTTCTGACCATGGATCCGCAGATGTTTAACATAATCGATTGTGTCCCCCGAAACGCATTTTTACCGGTTGCTCATTTTAACTTTTTTCAGCTCAGCAAACTGGCCCTACGACAAAATTACAGTGGGATTGCCGGTCATTACCTGCTGCTGACCCGGTCACGCTTAAAAAAACACAAAGCCTTCATGCAGAATCTGGCCACCGGTTATGTAAACTCCAAAAATTGTTTGTTCCGGGAGTTAAATCGCGGTGTGGAGTGGATTTTTTCTGATAATGCCGTGGAACTTCAAAGGGTCGTTAATCAGTTGCTGCAGACCGTTCAGTTTCAGGGTTCATAGCTTCAGGGTTCAAGGTTGTCTGTTATCGGTTTTCGCCGGCGCCATTTGGTTATCCCGTACTGGAATTCCCAGCGCTTTAGGAGCCTCTTTTTTTATATTGATTTGATGACATTAATTAAGATATAAGCTGACAATAGAATGCAGAGTTCCCTCAGAAATAGTACATGCCTTAACATCTTCCGCCTTTGGGTTCATTTGTAGTTGAATTGACCTGCTTACCTGTCTACTGATCGCTGCGTGTTCTGCTGATCTTCTTATGTTGCCTATTGAAAGGAGGTGCAGAATGATCGCTAAAGGATTGTCCCCGGATCGCCTGAGGCTATTTAGCATCGGCATCGCTTTATTCTTCTCAGCGCCCATTTTAGCAGCGGCTGATCACAACCATCTGCCTAATTGCATTAATCAGGCGGTGAAAAGGATAATGGAAATACGCTCACTTCCTGAGATGAAATATCTACATACGTTAGATGATCAACATGTCCCGCTCGATGAATTTTACACCAAGAGCCATTATTTATTTCCACAGTGTTGTCTGTTTAAAAAATTTTACTATTGGCGAAACGAGATCAGAGAAGTTTTCTCCAATACCCTGAGTGGCATGATAAAACATAAGATCCGGTGTTATTATAATTGTCTGTCAACATATTGCCCGAATAGGTGCGATCCCCGCAAAACGCATGGCGATGTAGCCGAGTTTTATGATCAAAAAGGGGTTTTTATGGGTTTGGCGGTTTACATTGGAGATGGAAAATATTGTGTACTGCCATACAATGATTATAAAAAATAAAGTCCTAAGATTATTTTAGTATACGGGCATTTTGAATCGGCAGTAATGCAGGCCTCGGTTGTCAGATGCATTTTTGAGATCGCTTTTTAATCGGCTTCGAGTAGCTTTGCCTGCTGCCGTCCCTTTTCTTCATCCACAAAATAAAGCAGAACCGCCCCGACAATAAACAGGATTAGGATAGAGGCAATGCCCCAGCGGGAGGCCATCTGGCCAACGGCGATGACCTGCTCGGGTGTTGGCGAAGGCGGCATCAGGAGTCGTCTGACGGTCAGCCCCACAATGCCCATTAATACCGGGCCTAAAATGACTGCAAATTTGCCCAGCATGTTGTAAAAGCCGTAATATTCGGCGGCTTTGTTTTTGGGGATCAGACGTGAATAATAAGAGCGGCTGAGGGCCTGGATGCCGCCCTGTACCAGACCAATGACCATGGCCAGGATGTAAAATTCCATTTTCTGGGTCATCGTGGCCCCCCAGACGGTGACCGCCATGTAAATGGCGATCGCCAGATAGATGGATTTGCGGACGCTCCAGCGTTCCCCCAATTTGCCAAAGACCAGCGCGGCCGGAAATCCAATAAATTGTACGATTAACAGTGCGATGATCAGGTCATTGGAATCAAATCCCAGGGAGAGGCCATAATCGACGGCCATGCGGATAATGGTATCGACGCCGTCGATGTAAAACCAATAGGCCAGCAGAAATGTAAAAACGACCTTAAGGTGGCGAATCTTCTTAAAGGTTCCGGCAAATTGACGGAACCCGGCAATCACAATGCTATCGGCGGTCTTTTCTTTCGGTACGCCTTTTTCTTCTGGAACCCAGAACATTGTAAAAAAGGTAAACAAGCCCCACCATAAAGCTACCGACAAAAACGAAAACCGCACGGCGGCGGCGGCGTCGGGCAATCCGAATTTTTGCGGCATCAGTGTCATGAGCACATTGCAAAGAAACAAAAGACCCCCGCCCAGATACCCCATGGAAAAGCCCAGGCCGGAGACATAATCGATTTTTTCTTCTCCAACGATTCCGGGCAATAAGGAATCATAAAAGACATTGGCACCAGAAAAGCCGATGATACCCATGGCATAAATGAAGATAGCCCATCCCCACTGTCCTCTTTGGACCAGAAAAAGAGCGGCTGTCATCAGCACGCCCAGATAGGCGAAAAAAACCAGAAATTTTTTT
>JASFJF010000476.1:0-3396 GCA_050122255.1 Desulfobacterales bacterium | reverse complement strand
CCTTCGTGTTCGATAAAAATCTGGTGCGCGGTCTGGATTATTATGCGCGAACCACATTTGAGATTCAGACCGAATCCTTAGGGGCGCAGAATGCGGTTGCCGGCGGCGGTCGCTACGACGGGCTGGTCAGCGAGCTGGGCGGACCCGATATTCCGGCCACCGGTTTTGCCATTGGTTTTGATCGGCTGACGGAGTTAACCGGTCTTAAAGCGGATCAATTTGACCGCAAACCAGATATTTTCGTGGCGGCTTTGGGGAAAAAAAGCCGCCTGCAGGCGTTTGAGTGGGTTTGTGCGCTGGGGGATGAAGGTATCAACGCCGAACTGGATTTTGGCACCAAAGGCCTGAAAAGCCAGATGAAGCTGGCCGACCGGCTCGCTGCCGGACATGTGCTGATTGTCGGCGACGACGAGCTCAAAAAAGAAGAGGCTATCCTGCGCAATATGGAAACCAAAGACCAGGTGCCAATTCCCTTTGATGGTCTGGTTGAAACTGTTAAGGGAGAAATAATTAAAAAGTAGTTCAATTTGTTTAATTTGTTTTATTGGTTTAATTTGTTCGGCACAATGCATAACCAATGAAACCAATCGAACCAATAAAACCAATAGAACAAGGAGACGATATTGTCAGATAAACTTGGAGACATGCGCAGAACACATCATTGCTGGGAGCTTAATGCCAGTGATGTTGGCAAGGAAGTCGTGTTGATGGGCTGGGTCCATCGCCGCCGGGATCACGGGGGCGTTATCTTTGTGGATCTCAGGGATCGGGAGGGCATCACCCAGGTGGTGTTCAATCCCAAAGTAGACCAAAAAGTTCATGCCAAGGCGCACGCCATCCGCAATGAGTATGTGCTGGCTGTGCGCGGCAAAGTGGACATGCGCCCGGCGGATATGCTGAATCCGAATTTGAAAACCGGTGAGATTGAAGTTGCTGTTACCGAATTTAAGCTCTTAAATAAAGCCAAAACCCCGCCGTTTCTGATCGAAGATGCCATCGATGCGTCTGAAACCATCCGGCTCAAACATCGTCATCTGGATCTGCGACGACCTGCAATGCAAAAAAATCTTGTCCTACGGCACCAAACCACAGCTGCGGTCAGAGAGTATCTCAATCATAACGGCTTCCTTGATCTGGAAACGCCTTTCTTAACCCGCAGTACCCCGGAAGGTGCCAGGGACTATCTTGTCCCCAGCCGCGTCAATCCGGGTCAGTTTTATGCCCTGCCGCAATCGCCGCAAATTTTCAAACAGCTTTTTATGATTTCCGGATATGATCGATATTACCAAATCGTGCGCTGCTTTCGGGACGAAGACCTGCGCGCCGATCGCCAGCCCGAATTCACTCAGATTGATATTGAAATGTCTTTTGTGGGTGAAGAGGATGTCATGAAGCTGACCGAAGGCCTGATGACCTGGCTTTTCAAGAAAGTCCTCGGTCTAAAACTCAAGCACCCGTTTTCGCAATTGACCTATGAGGAAGCCGTCGGCCGCTACGGGCTGGACAAACCCGATACCCGTTTTGATCTGGAACTGAAGGATATTTCCGATATTATGGCCGGCTCAAAATTTAAGGTATTTGCCGATGCGGTCAAAAAGGGCGGTATAGTCAAAGCCCTGAACGCCAAGGGTTGTAATAATTTTTCGCGTAAAGAAATTGACGATTTGACGGATCTCGTTAGTGTCTACCGGGCAAAAGGAATGGCCTGGATAAAGGTTAAAGAAAATGAGTGGCAATCTCCAATCACCAAGTTCTTTTCGGATGCCGAAAAAGAGGCCCTGGCCGAGCGGATCGAGATGGCGCCCGGAGACCTGGTATTTTTTGTGGCGGACCAACCCAAGATCGTGAATGAGGCTCTGGGCCATCTTCGAAATCATCTCGGCAAAACCCAGGGTTTGATCGACGAAAGCGAGTATCATTTTTTATGGGTCACCCGTTTTCCGATGTTTGAATACGATGAAACCGAAAAACGACTGCAGGCCTTGCATCACCCGTTTACCTCCCCCCTGGAGGAGGACTGCGATAGCCTCGAAAAAGAACCGCTGGCGGTGAATAGCCGAGCCTACGATCTGGTGCTAAACGGATTTGAAATCGGCGGTGGCAGCATCCGCATCCATCAACGCAGCTTGCAGGAAAAGGTATTTAAGGCCCTCAACATGGATCGCAAGACCTATGAGAGCAAGTTTGGATTTTTACTTGATGCATTGGATTCCGGCGCGCCGCCCCATGGCGGGATTGCCATTGGTTTTGATCGGCTGGTGATGCTGATGTGCGCTCAATCTTCCATTCGAGATGTAATTGCCTTTCCCAAATCCCAAAAGGCGGCCTGCCTTCTGACCCAGGCCCCGTCGGAAACCGGCAAAGCACAACTGGATGAGCTTTATCTAAAGCTGAAACCCATAGCAAAATAAGAGATCCATCCTCTAACAATAAGTGCAAGTACTAAGGCCCAGTCAATGCTGACTGGGCCTTTATTTTTTGGCTCCCCAGCACGGACTCGAACCGCGGACCCGGTGGTTAACAGCCACCTGCTCTGCCGACTGAGCTACTGGGGAATAATTTGGAACCTGAAAAGCTAATAAAGAATTAAAACGATGTCAAGTAAAAATACAGCGTCCCAAATCAGCTATTTAATATGTTCCATACAAAATACAATAAATGGTTATACAGAAAGCTCAAGTGATGCCTATATAACCACGAAGGGCACGAAGGACACAAACGGATAATATTAAATTGATGTATTTTCCCTTTGTGATCTTCGTGTTCTTCGTGGTGAGACAATATCAGATGTATCAAATTGGCGTTTCCCGGATAACCGCGGTACAATATTTTTAATTCGGAATTTTCGGCTACGGCCTTCGAAACTTCAGGTCGATCCGAAGATTGAGCATGCTGGCTCTCCCTTCGGCTAAAAACATGTAAAGATTCTGGCCATTTGGGCCGATAGATTTAGTGTCTTCAAGCACTGATTTCTGGACCGATGGGACTTGGATGCGTCAGCGTGCATTCCCCCTTCGAAGTGCAACTGCCATTTTATCAACGTGTTTGAGAAATCATTAAACTATAAATTGAATCATTTCATATTGTTAGAAAACAAAATGAGTGCAGCTGACAAAAATCCAAAGCCATTGAACAATTCTCAACAGCTTCTGTCCACTTTAATCAGTACCATCCCCAATCCGGCCTTTTTGGGAGATAAGGACGGCGTATTCATCGCCTGCAACACAGCTTTTGCGGAAAAGATTCTGGGGACCCGTTGCGAATATATTGTCGGGCAATCGGTTTTTGATCTGCCGGGAATCATCCCGCAGGTGCTGACCGATTTTTGCCTGGAAAACGATAAAAACCTGCTCGACCGCCCTGGGATGCAGACCTATGAAGCCGCCATTGTATGTG
>JASFJF010000475.1:0-3414 GCA_050122255.1 Desulfobacterales bacterium | reverse complement strand
CATCAAAGTAGGCCGGTACTGTAATGACAGCATCGTTCACCTTTTCTCCAAGATACTCTTCAGCAGAGTGTTTGATATCCGCCAAAACGAAAGATGAGATCTCTGCCGGGCTGTACTGTTTGCCCTTTATACTAATGCGAGTATCACCGTTTGATGCCTGTTCTATTTTATAAGGCAGAATTTTGATATCATTTTGGACTTCCGGTGAGCCATATTTGCGACCAATCAGACGCTTCACTCCGAAGACCGTGTTTTCAGGATTCGTGATGGCCTGCCGTTTTGCGATCTGGCCCACCAAGCGCTCGTCGTTTTCTGAGATGGCGACAATCGAAGGTGTTGTTCGGCCGCCTTCCGGATTGGTGATGACTTTGGCATCACCACCTTCCATAATTGCAACACAAGAGTTCGTGGTGCCAAGATCAATTCCGATAACCTTAGACATTTTCAATTACCTCCTTAATGATTCATATCTATTCTTTTATTACTTTAGGTTGTCAATGCAATTTTTAGTCTTCATTGCTTTTCGGTGCAGCAACCACCACCATGGCGGGCCTTAATAGCCTGTCGTGAATCAGGTACCCTTTTTGAAATTCACTTAAAACGGTGTTTTCAGGATAATCATCGGTTTCTTCGCGCATGACTGCTTCGTGAAAGGCAGGGTCAAATGTTTGACCGCGCGCGCTAATTGGCTTGACGTTGAATTTTTCGAAAACCCGCAACATTTCATTGCGAGTAAGCTTCAAACCCTCAATCAATTTTTTATCTGTTTTTTTCTCTTCTTTGGCGGAATTGATGGCCAGCTCTAAATTGTCAACCACCGTGAGCATTTCTTTGAGCAAAGATTGATTGGCGTATTTTCGAAAATCCTCCATCTCACGGGCGGATCGTTTTTTGTAATTTTCGTAGTCGGCCGACACTCTCAAAAGCCGGTCGTGTGCTTCTTTAGCCTCTTCCTCCCGGGCAGCCAATTTGGCTTCCAGCTCCTCAAGGGGATCAGGCGGCTCGACGCTTTCATTTTCAAATGTCTCGGGCTCGAGGTTTTCTGCCTGCTTGTCGCTGGAATCTGATTTTTCCGAATTCTTGCTTTCCTCTGTCTTATTGTCTTCGGAATGTATTTTGATTTTCTTTTTGTCAGACATAAGCCGCCGTTTTCTCCTGAATTATTAACTGATTAAATAGTAGGCCTGAAAATAAGACACTTATAATCGATGTCAAGAATGCTTCGGCAAGGTTTTATACGAAAAATGCAAGGGGCTTAGGACTGTTGTTGTTGCCTTTTTCGGGTACCGACGAGCCTGTGTTCGCGTCGGCCGCAAATCCGCCTAAAATCGGCAGGAATCAGGCATGAAAAATGCGGGACGGACTCGGCCAAGACTCCTTCAGAGGGTCGAAAAAATGGTTGTGCACCCGCTGTCGAATCTTTATGGAATTGGTAATGCACCGAAATGACCGGAATCGGTCCACGACACAAACTGTGTCACTTATCGCTGCTTCCTTCCGGACCTGACGAGGTTCGTGACCGTCTGTTGCGTGGCGCCCGATCAAGATGCGTTACGGTTTTCCATTTTTAAAACCCTTCAGAGGGGATTCAGCCCCGCGTAAGCGGATTTCGGGAATAGGGCACCGCTAGCTCCCCGCCTAGCACAACCGAAATTAGCATACTGTATATGCGGTATTTTTCAACAAAAAATTTGAGCGTTTCAAATTATTCAGACGTTCGGAGGTTCAAACCCAGAACCGAACGAACCGCGTTTTATGTTGACTTCTGAGGGCCTCTGCCATAGTTATTTGAAAGGTATCATAATTTTTGCCGATCAGTGCGCTATGACGGCGGCTTATGAGTTGCAAACCTCTTTTATTGACAATTTTTTTATGTCAGAATTGAACCCTGTTTCGTCGAATCCCATCCTTGAAAAAAGAATCCTTCAAGTGGTTGATCATACCCTGCGCACCCATTCCATGATTCAAGCCGGAGATGCCGTCCTGATGGGCGTATCCGGTGGACCGGATTCGGTGGCCCTGGCTCATATTCTGCGTGCGTTGGCACCAAACTACGGGCTGAAACTGGCGATTGCCCACCTCAATCATGGCTTCCGGGGAAACGCATCTCACCGTGACCAAGCGTTTGTCACGGCTCTGGCCAAAAAATTTCGAATGCCCTTCTACGTTGAAAAGGAAAACGTGCGCCGCTTTCAAAAAAGCCACCATCTGTCTTTTGAGGAGGCAGCGCGAAAGGTGCGCTACCGTTTTTTCCATCGCAGCGCCACTGAATACGAATATGATAAAATTGCACTCGGACATCATGCGGATGATAACGCCGAGCAAGTGCTGATGGCGATGCTGCGCGGCAGCGGTCCTCTGGGTTTAGCAGGTATCCCGCCGGTACGTCTTGATCGCATCATCAGGCCTTTGATCGATTTGCGTCACAGCGAACTTCTGGATTATCTCGCCGGACATAATTTGGATTATGTCCAGGATTCTTCCAACCGGGATGTGCGATTTATGCGTAATAAGATTCGCAGTCGTTTAATTCCTAATCTGCAGGCCGAATACAATCCAAAATGTGTTGACGCCTTCAACCGCTTGGCTGCCATATTGACCGCTGAAGAAAAATGGATCGATAATCTTATTGTGCCGATCTTCAATGATACCGTGATACTTGAGAATCGCGACCGACTCGGGCTGAGCCTTGACCGCTTGAGACAAGAACCGGTCGCGGCTCAAAGGCGCTTGATCCGCAAAGCTCTATTACAGGTCAAAGGCAACCTGCGGCGAATCACTTTCGCCCATGTCGAAGCGGTGTTGAAATTGCTTCGACAGGGGACGGCAGGCGACATGCTGGACCTTCCTGAACATATTTGCGTCAGGCGCGATCAAGGCCATTTACTTTTTTCAAAAACACGGCATAAACCCCGCCGAACAGCCGGCCATCACCTTCCCCCTTCAGTGCCCGAATACTTCTATCAACTCGCGATGCCCGGTAAAATTTTGATTCAAGAAGCCGGAGTGCAGCTATGTTTCAATGAACTTCCCATTGAGCATGTTGCAGACTGGCGCCGAGCCGAACGGAAGATCGCCTACATGGATCGGGATAAACTCAGCTTTCCGCTGGTCATCCGGAATTTTCGCCCAGGCGATCGATTTTCACCCTTGGGCATCAATGGGCGCCAAAAGCTAAAAAAATATTTCATTGATCACAAAATATCCAGGAGCGAACGCATCCAATGCCCTGTTGTGCTCAGCCGCAATAAAATTATCTGGGTTGCGGGGCAGCGGCTGGACAACATGGTTAAAATCGGCCTGCAAACCCGCCGTGTCCTTAAAGCGGAACTTTTGCTTGCCTAAAGCGCGATGATGATTACGTTCCCTTTATCTTAGTGGATAGAGTGCGCATTTCGTTTGCCGCCGGCATTT
>JASFJF010000474.1:0-3430 GCA_050122255.1 Desulfobacterales bacterium | reverse complement strand
AATCTGGTGGCATTCCAATCTATACGGGCTCTACGGGCTTAACTGGCTCAACGGGACAACCGAAATAGTGATGTCAGGCGGAGAATAATGTCTGGACATCTTTTAATTGTGGTGACAAACACACCGCAATCACCCGCTCATCATTTTGAATATGGGTGTCGCCGACGGCTACCTGCCACACGCCATCACGATAGATGCCGCCAATCATTATTCTGCCATAATAGGAAGGGTCTAATTTAGAAAGGGGTTTGCGGGTAATCGGTGAGTCCGGAGCAGCGGCAATCTCAACCACTTCAGCATCAAAACCGTGCAGATGGGCCACTGAAATCAATTCACCCCGGCGAATGAATTTTAAAATTTCGTTGCCGGCCAGTATTTTTTTGTTCAGCGCAATATCGGATCCCATGGTCGCTGCCAGCACCAGATAATCTTCTTTGTTTACGAGTGCAATACACTTGCCCTGCTTGCCGCTCAGTTTACCATTGGGTGAATTCATCAGGTGCTTGGCCAGCACGCAGCTCATGATATTGGTTTCGTTTTCACCGGTAGCCGTTATAAAGGTATCCATTTCCAGCAGCCCTGCCGATAACAGTATATTTGAATCGGAACCATCGCCATGCAACACTTCCGTGTTGGCCAGTTCAAAGGAGAGCTCCTGGGCCGAGCGTTCGTCTTTTTCGATCAGCCTGACCTCGACCGTTTTGCCAAGCAGTTCCGCTAGGCGGCGCCCCACCAGACCTCCGCCCAGTACCATCACCCGATGCCGCTTTTGTTGTTCGACACCCGTAAGACCCATCAGGCGTGGCAGGTTTTCGTTGCTGGCCATGAAAAAAGCTTGATCCTGAGGTAACAGCTCATGCTCACCGCCGGGAATCAAAGTGGTGATTCCGCGCGCAACGGCAACTACCCGAAACGGAAAATCACGATTTTCTTTTGAGATATCTTTCAATTTACGGTAAGCTAGTGGCGATTTCTCATGAATGCGGGTAGCCATAACCTGAATTTGTCCTTCGGCAACATCGATGATTTCGTTGCCGGCTCGTAGCTTAATGAGCCTGTATATTTCCTGGGCTGCCAGCTCCTCAGGATGAATGATCAGATCGATCTTTAGATCATCTGAATTCAGAAATGAGTCTTCGCCGCCCCACTCCAGCGAGCGAACGCGGGCTATCTTGCGTGGAATACCAAAGCGGTCGGCAATCAGGCAGGCCATCATATTGACCGCATCGTTGTCGGTAACAGCAATCAGATAATCCATATTAGCGGCCTCGGCCTCTCGCCAGCATTCAATGCTCATGGCATTGCCTCGAATCGTGCGGGCATCTAATATGCCATCGGCATGGCGTATCATTTCGCTATCCGACTCAATTGTGGTGATGGCATAGCCTTCGTGCACAAGGCGTTTGGCCAGATAATAGCCGATGCCTCCTAAACCCAGGATCAGGATATTCGTTGATTGTGCCGGTTTATTTCCATACATGATTAAACTTTGATGTCTTTCTATATTTTTATTCTTTCAAATCACCTTCGAAAAGGCGGGATAGCGAACCAATTGGCCTCCACTATAATCAGCGTAATGGTAATGAAATACGCAATGTAACCCTGTTTGTCAACTTCATCGGCTTGAAGCCGCCGCCGAGAGAGCACCGGTGGTTTTAGGGAATTCCCGGCGGTCAGGCGTATATAAAAAACGGACACCGGCAGATACCAATGTCCGTCTGATTTGTAGTGGTTGCCAAAAAAGTGCTCCGATTGCGGAACGCTTTTTTGCAGCAATATTGATGCCGCTGTCCTTTTATCGCAACATTAATATGGCAAGCGGTATAAATGGTGGCGCCCCAGGGAAATTTGATTCCCCGTTACGAGCGTTGGATCAATTTTATCGGAAGTATACGGAAAGACTTTAATGATTTTGTTTGTCTCTATCGACTATGAAAGAAATAAAATATAACAACATTACAAGTCCATAAATCACCAAGCCGAAACCAATGATTGGTAAAGAATCCAAAACGCTAAACCTCCCTGTTTTGCCGTAAATGCGCCTGGGGCGTTATGATAAAGCGGTTAAAATTGAGGCCAGGGAAAAGCTCAAGAGACCTAACCACCCAATGCAAATAACGAATGAGATTGCAATAGTTAAAACATTGGTTAAATTGGCTTCACTCCCTGAATAACTAAATTTAAGAAAAGTGTTCACTAAAGATACCATGATGGATCATCCCTGCGTTTTGACAATACAAAAAATAGGGGGCAACTCACTTTGAGCTCCCCCCCGGGCAAAAGTTTGGGTGATGAAATATTAGAACAATTTGATGTAATTATACCACAATCGTGGCAAAGGTCAAATAAGGGCACCAAAATACATCAAAGTTTTCAAAACATACGCTCCTAATGCGGATTACCCAAGTTGAACAATAGATCGTTTAACTCTTCATCGGGAATTTTGGCTATAGAACCGACTTGTTGGGCTTGTAATAAGAGCTCTATGGGAGGTTCTTCCCCGTGATAACGAAGTTTTGAAATTTTTAGAGTTAATTTCAGATAATCAAGTTTGTGTTTAACAAGAATATTATCGTCTATTTCCATGCAATTATGGTGGCAAACTTTAGTCTTCTACGGTGAATTATATATTATCAGTATTTTCTCTACAAATTCCTGCTAAAGGCTCAATCTCTCTAATTTGCTCTAAAAGTTGCGCTGGTGGATTTTTCCCGTGGTTCCTGTATTTGATTAGCTGATATATCAGTTTGTAATATTGTGACCTATAATTGATATGGTTCTTTTTTCGCTTTTTCATTCTGGTCTTTTCCAAGATTCAGGTATTAAGGCTATTGTATAATATCGGAAGAATTAGAAGAAACTTGAGATAGAACTGACAGATCAAATGTGGAATTTTGATGTCATTCCTCGGGCTTTAATCCGTTTTGGTAATCTATATAATGATGGTTAAAACTCTTTAATCACCTCTTCATACTTTAAAAAATAAAGGGAACAAGCATTTTTGTGTTGGTGGCATAGCTTATGTATTCGTTACCATATTTATTCTTGAGATAATTTTCCTTCAAGGGGATTAGTATAGCCACAAAGAACAATGCCATTGCAATGGGTATTATTAGAAGTTGAATCTGATGGGCGACTGTTGCCAGCCCAGCGAATAGTACGATATCTCCAAAATAGTTAATGTGACGAGCGTATTTGAATAACCCGCCCGTGTATAAATGGCCGGCGTTCTCTTTCTTTTGTTTCCACGAAAAGCGAAAATATTCAGAAGCTGTATTTAAAAATGATCCTGAAAAAAACAGCAAAATACCGATTATTTCTATCCATCCTATTGAGCCAGTATAATTTCCGCTTTCATACGCAATAATAGGAAATATCCATGGCATGATGTTCGCAATGACAAATGCCTCGCCCCAATACATTTTGCGCT
>JASFJF010000473.1:0-3444 GCA_050122255.1 Desulfobacterales bacterium | reverse complement strand
AAGCCCGGCAAACCAAAAATATTGGTGCCCGGATCGTTTTAAGACCTCCGCCCATTTACTGGCTTCCAATGTGACGCCATCGGTTCCCACAAATCGAGTTGATACAAATCCAATATTCTTCGTCATCATTTAAGGTCGACCCTTTTTCAATTTACCCTTTAATAACCCGCATGGCTTTCTTTCCCATTTACGAATACGATCTATTATCATATTATTAGATATTGGGCTAAAATATCCACTTAGAGTAATTTGTGCCAACAGATCTATCGACACGTTTGCTAACAGAAAAGGATTTGCATTATTCGGTTTTTTCGTCAAGACGAGATTGTAGGAATTAAACAAATAATGAAATATGAACGGTTGCTGAATAAAGGATTCATTTTCATCTCAGCTGTTTTTTTGGCCTTCGGTCCTGCCTGCGGAAATGCTGAAATTAGAAATGATTATACACGTCTGCTGGAGCTTATTCAACTCGATGACCGCCAGCAGCCACTATACGCTTTTAATGATTTTGAGGAAGACTTCGATAGGGCCAGCTATCGGGCCACTCGACAGTATTTAAATGAGCACCCTGGATTGATCAAACGCATTAAACGTACGCTGAAAGGCGGAAAACTGCGATGGAAACTTAAAAATCTGAAGCACCGGTTGTTGTTTGTGCCCGAAAACCGACCCGAATACGCATCCCTTTACAAAAGCTATTGCCTCGATGTGATTCATGCGATCTTAGATAAAACCGGATTTGATAATCCCTATGGCAGCATTCAAACCTTGAACCACAGCAAACCGGAGATTCATGGCGGAAAGGGTGGCGTAACCGTCTATGTCGTTCATAATCTCGCCAAAGAATATGTCAGCACCTTCATTTTCTCTAATCAAACCGATAAAAAAGTAAAAATTGAGCTCAAAGGTCAACTTTACAGCGGTGAGGTCGGTGCCTATTCGAGCACCTTAATGATGAGCGAAGATGGTACGATAAAATTCCTTAAAGATAAATATACCATCTGGCAAAATAGCGCCGAAAATCCGTACACCGCCTTAATGGTGCCCGCCGAAGAAACCCTGCATATCGCCCTCAGAGAGCATACCGAAAGGGCCATTCGAAATACACTTACGGGTATGGATCCTCAAAGCCCAAAAAACGCCCAGAAAATAGTAGAAGATTGGATCGCTGTTGAAGAAGCGGTAATCGGCGGTATTGTCATATTATTGCTGCCGCCGATTCTGGATGACTACCTGGAGGAACTACCTGAAACGTGGATCGCAAAAGACAGAGATGTAAAAATTCGGTATGAAAGATACCGCTATTTGGAAAGAGGGATTACCGTAGTGAAGAAAATAGGGTATCAAGAGGCAATCCGATTATATTCAGAAGATCCGGCGGCATTCCGAGACCTTCTTTTATAAGTCCAACCGGCGCAGTCGCCTTAACCACTTTGCCGCTCGACAGGTACGGGATGTTAGATGTTATTCGAAGCAGCGGTTGATTTTCGTCCTGTTTTTAGTTCAGCCCATCCATGCCATGGGTACAATTTTTAAGCTACAGTTTTTTCATAGCAAAAAAGGCGACGCCCCCCCTCCTGAAGCAGCTTGAATGCGGATACGGTATACATCCTGATATCCTCAGCTTCCGGCGCAGGCCCCTTTGCACATCATATTTTCGGATACCGGGTGGTCGTTGTTCGCTTCCGGTCTGCTCCCCGTTTGCCTGTCTAGCTGCAAATGACTTCGATACATGAAAACCGAACGCTGGATGAATATGCTCAAGCAGCCTTATTGGCGGTTCTTTTAATATCGAGCCAACCGGTGCTCTTGTTAAAACTGCCCTCGAAAAGAACTATTTGCGGATACCGGTCCAAAAAGTCATAGTCCGTAATGACCACATCGCTGACGTCGGCATCTTTGGGATCGAATATCCTTAAATCATAAATATGTTTGTCGAGAGTAGGTCGCACAGCGCCCTTTAACGACCAAACCCAATCCGGGTCCAGTTTTAATTCGGTAACCATATAGATCCCAACGCGCTCCGGTAAATCTTTGGGTTTTGGTAATTTTGATGATTTTCTGTGCAGAGCCTGGCCGTTCGCCTTCTTGGCTTTCCAAAATTTCCAGTTCATTGGTTTTTCCTCTTTGCCCTATAATGTAAGCGCAAAGAGAGAGGATCTATCCCCTCTCTTTGCTAAGGTCAAAATTCTATTCTTCAACAATTGTAAAAGATGAGACGGTAATAATTTTTGCCCCCTCAGCTTCCATCACCGTGCCTTTGACGGTTACCTTTTGACCGGTCATCTCCATGAGTTCACTGCCCTCTTCACTGTCGGCAATATCGTAAGCCATGCCGCTGTTGTCGACCAACTGACCATCTTCGTTAATAACACCCGAGATGCTAACTTCCGATCCGGCCACCGCAATTCCTGAAAGAAAAACGGTTAGACCGACGATTAAAATGGCTAAAAAAATCTTCTTCATGTTTTTTCTCATTTTGGGATCCTCCATGGTATAGGTTGTTGTTGCTGCCTTTAGAGGCATTTTTTTGATGCTTCAGACCGGGATGACAACTTGCTAAATTTTTTGACCTTGATAATCCTTTTGCCTTCCTGAATTTGTGTAATGCCCTTGATTTCTACCTCCTGTCTTAAAAGCGGCTTTAATCTGGCAATCTGGTCTTTATCCGTGATCAGATACTCCTCCTCGTTGCGAGTGGCGATCGCCAGATTAACCACGTTGCCGTTATTATCCCAGTTGGCAGGGATAATGATACCTTCAATATAGATCATAGGTGTTTCCATTTTTTCTTTGCGACCCCATTTTATGCATTCTAATTCTCTAAAATCAGCAATCACCATGCCAATTCGACAACCATCTGAAATCATATTGTATCCTTAATTTTGGCAAATTGCGGTCGGAACTATCAGTTCCCGGATTTTTAGAGCGCGGGTTCCGGATATAGATTAAAAATGGTAAGGTAGAACTCAAATCGGAAGGTCTGATCAAGGAAAATAAGGATAGGAAGTAGGAATTCCGAAATAAACTGTTCTCGGAATCAGCGGTTCTGATTTAGCAAAAAAACCGTTTGGCAAGTTACAGGTCTTTAAAATCTTCTTTTCTGATTCCATATTTATTCATCAGCTTGTTGAGCTGGCGGGTGCTGATACCGGCAAATTCAGCCGATTCAGCGATCTTGCCTTTATGGCGAGTTAAAACACTTTTCAAATAATTTCGTTCAATATCCTCAATGCCGTGTTGCCGGGCCCGGCTTAATGTCAGGTCTTCACTCGATGCGATAAGTACGAGGTTGGCGTCGGATTCAAAGAGTTCATTGGGGAAACTTTCTGGTGTGAGTTGATCTGATCTTTCCAGTATATAGGCCCGTTCAATCAAATTTTCCAGCTCACGAATATTACCCGGCCAAGAATATCTGCTGAGGGCCTCCAGCACCTGAGG
>JASFJF010000472.1:0-3458 GCA_050122255.1 Desulfobacterales bacterium | reverse complement strand
ATGCCTCGGCCTTAATAATGCAGCAGACGGAAGCCTCCGCCTCGCCCGCAGGGTAAAATTAATGAGATAAGATTATTTTCACCATTTATACCTTGTTGGTATTTTGAATCAGCTATACAAATTGTTTAGCTGGTTGTGATTTAATGCAATCTCGACTTCTCATTAATTTTTAGCAAGATTCAGGCCTTAAATTTATAACTTTGTGCCTTTGCGGTGAATTTACAGAGGCTCCGGTCCGCAAAGATTTTCTGCCTTGGCTGCCGCGCGACCGCAATTTTTACAGACAAACTTGGCATTGCGCACATAGTTTTTGTACTCTTCGAGATTATTTTTTACGAACCCCACATTATCGGCCATGCACAAATGAGCTTCATGACCCTCATGCGGTTCCGTCAAATGTTGGGGAAGGGGAAACCATTCAGCCATGTCTTCACCTCATGTGTTTTTGTTATGGTTTTCAGGATTTTTATCGTTTGTAAAATGAAACATAAGAATAAAAGAATTGGTGTCAATTGTGCTCAATTTGATAAATTTTTCGAACTTGATTTAAGAAACGAAAGAAACTATTCTCATCTATTTTCATGCATAATTAATTCATTTTGTGGAGGTGATATATGGATGTTAAGGATTTGCGCGTCAACGGCAAACGCCTGCAAAACTCGCTGGAGGAGATGGCCAAAATTGGCGCCACGCCGGGTGGAGGTGTCCAGCGCCTGACGCTTTCGGATGAAGACAAACAGGCCCGCGATCTTTTCGTTAGCTGGCTCAAAGAGTTGAATCTGGAAATAACCATCGATGAAATGGGCAATATCTTTGGCAAGCGCCCCGGCAAAAACAACAACCTGCCGCCGGTGATGAGCGGCTCGCACATTGATTCCCAGCCCAAAGGCGGACGCTTTGACGGGATTCTGGGGGTGATGGGACCGTTGGAGATATTGCGCACACTGCATGAAAACAAGATCGAAACCGAACGGCCCATTATGATCGTTGATTGGACCAACGAAGAGGGGTCGCGATTTGCGCCGGCGATGGTGGCCTCCGGGGTATGGGCCGGAGCGCTGGAGCGCGACTGGGTCTATGATCGCACCGATATCAACGGCAACCGCTTTGAAGATGAGCTGATTCGCATCGGCTACAAAGGCAGCGTGCCGGCTAAAAAATGGCCTGTGCACTGCTATTATGAATATCATATCGAACAGGGCCCTATGCTGGAACGCGAGGGCAAAAAAATCGGTGCTCCCAAAGGAATTCTGTGCCTGCACTGGTATGATATTTATCTGGTAGGTGAGGCCAACCAGGTGGGGCCAACCCCCATGGAGGGCCGGCATGATGCCCTGTGCGCCGCGGCTGAAATGATTTTAAAAGTCAACGAGCTGCCGGATCGCATGGGGGGCAATATGGTGGCCACCGTCGGCGAAATCCAGAATTATCCCAATTCCCGCAACATCATTCCGGATAAAGTTCACTTTACGGTGGATATTCGCTCATGGGATGACAACCATGCCCTGAAGGCCTGGGAGCGGGTCCGCAAAGACTTTGAAGAGATTGCCACACGCAGGGGCTGCCCGATTAAAATTGAGGAAACCTGGCGGGTGGCGCATTCGCCTTTCGATCAAAAGCTGGTCCAGCGCATTCTGGACGTTGCTGAAGGACTGGGGTATTCCAGCCTGCATATGGTCAGCGGTGCCGGCCATGATGCCAGCTATATGAATCAGGTTTGCCCGACAGCCATGATATTTGTACCCAGCATCGGCGGCCGCAGCCATGTTGAAGTCGAAAGCACAACCTGGGAAGACTGTGAAGCCGGCGCCAATGTTTTGCTGCATGCGATGCTGCAGTCGGCCAACGAAGTGTAAAATCACCACCAAAAATCGAAAATTAATTCTCATAAACAATACAGGTGCGCAGTTAAGACTTTCCGGACAAATCGGCATATTTTTTTTCCAGTTTTCCGAACTCCGCCTCGAATTTTTCCATCGTTTGGGGGGTAACTTCGGCACCGATATCCTGTTTCAATAGCATCCATTGACCCTTTAGGGCATCCAGTTTGACTTCGATTTCAGCTTTTTTGTCGTTGTCGCTCTTACTGATGGCATCGGCGAACTCGTCCAGGGTCTTCTGGTAATCCTGCAGAAAGGCCATCATTTTTTCTTTTTCAGCACTTGGTCCGCATCCCAAAACCGATAAAAAGCCTAAAAGCGTAGAAAAAAGAATAAGATACATTTGGATTGATTTTGACATTGACATATTTGTCCTCCATTGTTTATTGATATTAATTAATTTATATTAAATCAATATGTTATAACGATTTCACTGCAATTTTATCCAAAAAAATCGCGGCAATCACCTAAAAATTTAATAGAAAGTAACCCTGGTTTATCTTTCCTCTGGTTAATTAATTGACCGCCGTGCTTTGCAGCACCTCAGTTGCCTGCTTTAAAATCTCATCCGGAAATCCAACAATAGGATAAATTACAAGAAACCCAATGAGCCACAGCAACAACATCGAAAGAACATAGAATCCAAAACCATATTTTACAAAATCGGTCGCCTCAAGAACCCGTTTGTTGGTATCCGGATAAACTCCCAGTGCAAATGTCAACGCATTCGTTGGTGAACCCACGATAAGGAAATGAGCATACGAAGATGCCAATGCCACCGCCAGGCCTATGGCCCAGGGCTCGCCGGCAACACCGGTCATAATTCCCATGGGAACAACAATGGGCCCAATAAGGGCGACAGTGGCAGCATCAGACATAAAATTGGTAACCAGGCCGGAGAAAGCCGACATGCCGACCCACAATCCATATCCTTGATCCATGCTTACCCGGGACAAACCGTTCAGAAAGGTTGTGGCCAGCCACAGGGCGCCACCACTTTCTTTCAGCAGGGCGCCAAGAGTTAGGGCCCCGCAGTACATAAACCAGGCATTGAACGATATACGCTCCAGTATGTTTTCAAATTTGACGGTTCTGAAAAGGACCGGAACCACAAGCGCCAGAAGCGCCGGGCCGCCCAATCCGGTGGCCTCTCCACCGAACATCCATAGAGCTACGATCACAAAAAGTGTGCCGGCAGTAACATATTCGGGATATGTCATTTTACCCATTTTGCGGATTTCTTCCTTTATGCGCTTGAGTCCCGGCGTTAGATCTCTTGTCTGGATTTTTTTGCTGAATAAGGTCGCCATGTAAAGTACCAAGGTGACGCTGCCGATGGGAACGAGCGGCCAACCGTATTTCATCCATCCGGAATAAGTGATGGGAATGCCGTATTCATTGAAAAAACCCATCATGATGACATTGCGGCCTCCTGCTGAGGGGGTGCCGGGTCCACCCATATTCAACGCAAAACAGAGAGAAAATAGCAGATATTTAGCAAGTGCCGGGTCGTGAATGATCTCTCCTTCGGGGCTGTTAGCTTTCACCGATCCATAATAGAGGGCCATTAGCACCGGC